>CAVFYJ010000025.1:0-37592 GCA_963626545.1 Acetatifactor sp.
GGCGCTTTCATCTCGGTCATTGAATGGCCGAGGATTCCCGCGCCAGATTCCTAAAGTATTTTGGTGAAATTCGATACTATATTTAAAATCTTTCATCCCGCCCCGACACATTTGTGCCGGGGCAATTTTATTTTGCAACGCATATAAAAATATTTGTTGGACTGGTTGACAAATATTTTTATATGTGTTATAAGAAAAGAAGAGAATGTTACGAAAGGAGCTTGCAGTGCCAAATATTTTCCGTTTAAAACAGCTTAATCATTTTGAACAAATTGCAATTACAAAGCATGCTAATGAACGCCTCAAAGAACGTAAAATTACTGCTGACGATATTGTAAATTGTATAAGTACTGGTGAAATCATCAAACAATACGAAGATGATAAGCCACTACCGAGTTGCCTAATTCTCGGCAAGTCCTGTAATGGGAAGCCATTGCATATTGTTGTTAGTAATGATGATAATTTTATTTATCTAATTACTGCCTATTATCCTGATCCCGCTGTCTGGGAAGCAGATTTCAAAACCAGAAAGGAGCTTTAATATGTTATGTATGAATTGTGGTTCTAATGTTGAAAAGGGATTTACAACAGATGTTACTGATTTAGGAAATTGCCTTGTCATTGTCCGAAATGTTCCATGTTATAAATGCAAAGAATGTAACGAAGTCACCTATACTCTTGATGTTGTAAAGCATCTTGAAGAAATTGTCTCTGCTGCAAAAAAAATGCTTCAAGAAGTATCTATTATTGACTACCAGAGAATCGCATGATGGAGGTTCCATGAAAAAAGTTGATCGTTATTTTTATCCTGCTGTTTTTACCTATGAACCAGGTCAAGAAATCGCCGTTGTATTTCCTGATTTAAACTGTGCTACCAGTGGAACCAATGATGATGATGCACTTCTGTCTGCAAGAGAATTATTAGGATGTGTTCTTTTTGGCATGGAAGAGGATGGTGAAGAAATTCCTGAACCTACCCCACTATCAGAAGTAAAAATGGAAGCAAACGAACGTGTTGTGCTGATCGATGTCTATATGCCATCAATCCGACAGGCACAAGTCAATCGCTCTGTAAACCGTACTGTCACACTTCCTGCATGGCTTAATGCTGCAGCTATTGAGCGAAATATCAATTTCTCTCAGGTGTTGCAAGATGCTCTTAAAACTCAGTTTCACCTTTCTCAAAAAGAAGCTTGATAATCTCATTTCTACAGCAGAAAATGTTATTGGGATGGGCAGCCTTGCATCAGGAAGAGTTAATGGAGAACTGGGAACTTGCAAGAAATAAGCAGGAATTGTTCCCGATCGAGCCTCTTCGTTAACTTTTTGGGAAGGAGGTCTTTATGAAATCTGTTGAATATTATCTTTCAAAAGGATTTGATCGCCCTATGGCGGAATATTTTGCCAGTGGTCGAAAGAAAATTGTATCTGTCACACCAAATGACAACTTTACGCTAATTTTAAAGTTTGACAATGGCGAAACACGCCTCTTCGACTGTAACAATCTATTGAAAACAGATACTGTTTTTGAACCGTTCATGCAGCTTTCTAATTTCAAACGAGTCTACCTTGATGATACCGGATGTGTTGCATGGGATATTGATCCGAATATCGACAGTAATAAAGTCTGGAATAATAAAGTAGATCTGAGTTCAGACAGCTGCTATGTTGATAGTATTTCTCTCTAAATCAGTTGACATTCCGCCAGTCCTTGTATATGATACGATTGTAATATAGCAAAAATGCCCCGGTGCTACCAACACCGAGGCAAATACACGGATGATATCCATGCTCTGACGCAAGGCATATTATATCATCTTTCGTGTGCAGGTGTCAATTGAACACCTGTTTTTCTTATACTTATTTTTAGGAGGATGATACCATGGCAAAACGCAAATCAACCACAAAACACCCAAAACTACCTAATGGCTTCGGCCGGATCAGCGAGATCAAGAACAAGAATCTTCGCAACCCATTCCGCGCAATGGTAACCACTGGTAAGACCCCCGAAGGGCGCCCGATCGGAAAGATTCTAGGCTACTACCCAAGCTGGTATGAAGCCTACGACGCACTTTCCGAGTATCACAAGAACCCATATGAGCTGGACAAAGAAACGCTTACCATTGAAGCTCTCTACGAAAAGTGGTCACGATCTTACTTTGAGGAGCTGACAAGTGATTCCGCTGCACGTACAGTCCGCACAGCGTGGCTCTACGTCACACCGTCTTTCCGCCGCTTGAATGCAGCGTCCATCCAGCCACAGGCAATGAAAGACTTTATCGTGCGTGACGCCCAGAAGACCGAAAACGGTAAAATCACCGTTGCCAGTGACAACATCAAATCTCGCATCAAATCCATGTTCAATCTCATGTACGACTACGCGGTTCTGAGCGGTCTGGTGGCCGTAAATCCAGCAAGGCAATTCACCCTCAAGGGCATTCAAGGTAAAATCGAGAAGCAGCGTAAAGATAAAAATCCGATTACCAGAGAGCATGAACAGCAGCTGTGGGATGATCTGGAATATGGCTGCACTCGAATGATTCTCATCAACATCTACTCGACCTGGCGTCCTGAGGAGCTGATTGAATTAAAGAAAACAAACATCAACTTGCAGGAAATGACAATGACAGGTGGCATGAAAACACAAGCTGGCACAGACCGCTTAGTGCCGATCCATCCGAAGATCCAAGAGCTGATCCGCTACTACTACGACCGATCTGACGGCGAATTTCTTTTCTATGACGATGCGAAGGCCAAAAAGGAACGCATGACATACGATAAGTATCGTGGCCGCTTCAAGAAGATCATGGCTCGCCACGGATGGATCGACTACAGTCCAAGCTGTCCGCGCCACACATTCTCCACCCGAGCAAAGGAAGCCCGGATGGATGATCTGGCGAGAAAGCTGATGATGGGGCACGAAATCACGGACGTGACCGACAAGCACTACACACATCTTGACCTAGTAAAATATCTCACCGAGGAAATCACCAAGCTGTAAAAAAGCAAAAAAGAAGGCGCATACCTTACTCAGATATACGCCTTTTCGGTGTACTAACGACGGTGTACTAACAGTGTACTAATAGTATACTAACCGTTCGTTATTTGACACGTTTTGTTGTTTTCTTCTGTTCCAATTTTCCTTGATTTTCCTTGAAAAATTAGAACTTACCAGCCTTAGCAGCTTCCTCGATGGAAACAGCTACAGCTACAGTCATACCAACCATCGGGTTGTTTCCTGCACCGATCAGACCCATCATCTCTACGTGAGCCGGAACGGAAGAGGAACCTGCGAACTGTGCATCAGAATGCATACGGCCTAAAGTATCGGTCATACCATAGGAAGCCGGACCTGCTGCCATGTTATCTGGATGCAGAGTACGTCCTGTACCACCACCGGATGCTACGGAGAAGTACTTCTTACCAGCCTCGATACGCTCCTTCTTGTAGGTACCTGCTACTGGATGCTGGAAACGGGTCGGGTTTGTGGAGTTACCAGTGATGGAAACGTCTACATTCTCCTTCCACATGATAGCAACACCTTCCGGTACACTGTTTGCGCCGTAGCAGTTAACCTTTGCACGAAGTCCCTCAGAGTATGCCTTACGGAATACTTCCTTAACCTCGTTGGTGTATGGGTTGTACTCAGTCTCTACATATGTAAATCCGTTGATACGGGAAATGATCTGTGCAGCGTCCTTTCCAAGACCGTTTAAGATAACGCGAAGAGGCTTCTGACGAACCTTGTTTGCCTTCTCTGCGATACCGATAGCACCCTCAGCTGCTGCGAAAGACTCATGACCAGCCAGGAAGCAGAAGCACTCGGTCTCCTCTTCCAGAAGCATCTTGCCAAGGTTTCCGTGACCAAGACCTACTTTACGAGTATCTGCAACAGAACCCGGGATACAGAAGGACTGAAGACCCTCACCGATAGCAGCTGCTGCATCTGCAGCCTTACGGCAGCCCTTCTTGATTGCGATTGCTGCACCAACGGTGTAAGCCCAGCAAGCATTCTCAAAACAGATCGGCTGGATACCCTTGATCTGAGCATATACATCCAGTCCTGCATCCTTTGTAATCTTCTCTGCCTCTTCGATAGAAGCGATACCATAGCTATTCAGAACCGCATTGATCTGGTCAATACGTCTCTCATAGGACTCAAATAAAGCCATTTTCGTTACCTCCTGTATTATTCTTTTCTTGGGTCAATGATCTTAACTGCATCAGCAACACGGCCGTACTGACCCTTTGCCTTTTCCCATGCGGTATTCGGATCATCGCCCTTCTTAATGAAGTCAGTCATCTTTCCAAGGCTTACGAACTGATAACCGATGATCTGATCGTCTGCATCCAGAGCGATACCGGTTACATAGCCCTCTGCCATCTCCAGGTAACGAGGTCCCTTCTGAAGAGTACCGTACATTGTACCAACCTGAGAACGAAGACCCTTTCCAAGATCCTCCAGACCTGCACCTACAGCCAGTCCATCCTCAGAGAATGCACTCTGGGAACGTCCATAAACGATCTGTAAGAACAGCTCTCTCATAGCGGTGTTGATTGCATCACAAACAAGGTCTGTATTCAGTGCTTCCATAACAGTCAGACCCGGAAGAACCTCAGCTGCCATAGCTGCAGAATGAGTCATACCGGAACATCCGATGGTCTCAACGAGAGCCTCCTGGATGATACCCTCCTTAACGTTGAGGGACAGCTTACATGCGCCCTGCTGAGGAGCACACCAGCCGACTCCGTGTGTGAAACCAGAAATGTCTTTCACTTCCTTTGCCTGCACCCACTTTGCTTCCTCCGGAATCGGAGCAGCACCATGATGAACGCCCTGCTTTACAACGCACATCTCTTCAACTTCACGTGAAATAACCATTGCAAAAACTCCTTTCAGTTCTGTATGTTGCACCACTCAAGGTGCTGATTATGGCCCCACCGACTGCTGATCGGCAGTTTACAGCCATATCTTCAATATGTATACTCGGCACACTGAGCTGCTGAACACAGTCCGCCTCATACACTTCTATTTTCTCACAAAATGAGCGGTTCGTCTAGTCCTTTTTTTCCATTTCTCGCAATTTCTCGTAAAATGTTGTTGTTTCCCTTATTTTTTTCCTTCCAGTGTACGGATTCGACGAATTAACTGCCATGCTGTCTCATGCAATGCCTCATTTTGAAGCTGTAACCTTGCGTTTTCCTGTTCATAATAGTCGAGGCGCTTTTGAAGCGCTGCCGCCTGTTCTCTCCAATTCTGCTCCTGTTTTTCACTATACACCATAATCTCCCCTGCCTTTCTAATGTTTCCCATATCTTCCATATCTTCCAGAATGTCTCCCAGACATGTATGGATATCCTTTTGATCAGACTTCCATTTTCTGGAACCCTTGTAGTTCCATCATACTCCATATATGGTGTTTTTTCACGCAAATTTTCTCGCATTTTTCGACTTTCCCATGGGGCCTTTTATCTACGAAAGCCCCGTGAGCCATAACAAAAACCGCATGCAGAATCTCTTCCACATGCGGTCTTCTATATTACCGGATTCCCCGGTGGCTATATCTCGTATTTTAGTTCAGCGCAAATCGATTCAACGCTACTTCGAACTGGTCATCTTTCAGTGGGTATCTGACAGTTAAGCTTTTGGTCAAATCAAGGCTGAAAACACCCATGATTGATTTTGCATCTACAACAATGCGGTTATAACCTAAATCTACATCAAAATCACACTTACTTGCTTCTGATACAAAGTCTTGGACTGTTTCCCGAGATAAATGAATTTCTCTTGTAAACAATGCTTTCACTCCCTTCAATATTCGGTGATGTCGTTGTCTTGTTGTTACCCCCTGCAGTGTACCGGTTCACTGCATTGACATACTTATAGCACATTGTCTCTTTTTTGTCAAATTCAGTGTCTGAGCGTTTTTCTGCATTTTTTTTGCATTTTCTGCTCAATCAACCAACTGACCACTCTGATTTTTTTATGCATTTTAATTAAATCATTTCATTCGTCGTTTAATTGTTAATTCCTTATTTAAGGAATTTTAGGCTCCATGTGGTTCGATTATCTCCATTTTTGCAGAAATTTATAAGGTTTCTCTTGTTTTTCCGCCATAAACGTTCATATTTTGTCAAACTCCGCCCAATTTTACGCATCAAATACGCATCAAAAGATCCATTCACGTACCACTTTCAGCAACAGTTCAGGTAGCGCCCCCGGTAACAATTCAAAGCCAGAATACAGCCTTGTTCTCTGTCGTGCTATCTGCGCCAATGTATGCCTCAAACTTGCCCGACTCACTGCCATAGGTCATATCAATTCGCCAGAAACGAAGCATCGGCTCCGTGATCTCAAATGACACCCCACGACTTTCACCCGGCTTAAGTGTAATCTTCTCAAAGCCTTTTAGTTCACGTACCGGACGCACTACACTACCACTTACATCGCGGATGTAAAGCTGAACCGTCTCGGTTCCCTCTCGGTCACCTGTATTCGTTACGGTAGCAGATGCAACCCATGCAGTTTCTGATTTTTGCTTTGAGTTTTGCTTTGATTCTTGCTGTAATTCCTCATTTGCTTCCTTCTTAACGACCGTTACTGGTGAGTACGAAAAGGTGGTGTAAGATAATCCATAGCCAAAGGAATGCAGTGGGCGATACTCTGTATCAATATAGCCAATGCGAAATGCCTTCGGATCGCCCGGATTTCGCGGTCGTCCACCCTGGAAGCGATTGTAGTACAGTGGCTCCTGTGAAGAAACGTTTGGAAAGCTCATGGCAAGGCGGCCTGTCGGCTCTGCTGTGCCGAATAGTACATCCGTTATCGCTGCCGCACCCTCGGTTCCCGGCATCCACACATACAAAACTGCCTTTGCAAGTGCTTCGAGCGGCGCTACCTCGATTGGGCGTCCTGCAAACAACACAACGATTACATTGTCATTGACTGCGGATACCTTGCGAAGCAACTCCATCTGAATCTCTGGCAATGTGATACAGGTTCGGCTTGCGCCCTCTCCTGTCTGGCGGAAGGATTCGCCTAAAAACAGTACCACCTTGGATGCTTTTTTTGCCGCCTGCACCGTCTGCTCAATCGACTCTTTTGCCTCATCTGGTGTCATGCCTTCTTCGACATGATCACGAATTACTTCCTTATTATAGAACATGCTGCAGCCCTTCATAAAGTGACACACATCCCCTGTGTGCTCCTGTATGCGTTCCTGCACGGTTTTGATATTGTCATAGGTTGTCGGGAATGACCACGCACCACAAAGCTCTCTGGTGTTCGTATATGGTCCTGCAAACAAAATATCGGATGCTTCCTGTTCTGAGAGCGGCAAAGCCTTATCCTCGTTTTTCAGAAGGACAAAGGTCTTTGCTGCCGCTTCGCGTGCCGCTGCCCGGTGCGCCTCACATAAAATCAGATTTTTCTCGTCCTCCTCGCTTGCATCCTTGTATGGATGTTCAAAGAGGCCAAGATCATTTTTCAGCTTGAGAATGCGAAGCACCGCCTCATCTACAAGTGATTCATCTACCTCACCAGACTCTACAAGCTCCTTTAAATAATGAAGATATACGTCTGACATCATATCAATGTCCACGCCCGCCTCAATGGCAAGCTTCGCTGCTTCTCTCTTATCCTCTGCAATGCCATGTAGAATCAACTCTTCAACGGCCGCATAATCCGAAATCAACACACCGTCAAAGCCAAGATCCTCACGCAGCACCTTTCGCATCAGCCACTTATTTGCCGTTGACGGCACACGGTTTAAGGTATTAAAGGAGGTCATTGCCATGCGGCAGCCGCCATCCACAGCGCCCTGATAGCCATTTAAATAATCCTGACGGAACGTGCGCTCTGACAACTCTACATTGTCATACTCACGACCGCCCTCTGGATAACCGTAGCAGGCGAAATGCTTCAGACATGCCGAAATGTTTCCCTTTTCTTTTAGTGCATCCGGTGTTTCTCCCTGAAAGCCCTCTGCCATCGCCTTTGCGAAGCAATAGTCCAGATACGGGTCCTCGCCCGGTGACTCCATAACTCTTCCCCAGCGCGCATCGCGCACCAGATCCGCCATCGGTGCAAATGTCACATGAAGACCTGACGCCGCTGCCTCCTTTGCTGCAATCTGTGCGCCTGCCTTAGCAAGTTCTGGTTCAAAGCTGCAGCCTTGAGCCAGTGGAATTGGGAAAATGGTCTGAAAGCCATTGATTACATCGAGCATAAACAACATCGGGATATGATGTGGCTGTGCAGCCATCGCATTGTCCTGAATCTCCTTTAACTTTGCTGCGCCGCTCGTTCCAAGGATAGTTCCGCAAAGTGTCATCTCCTCTGGATCGATCTTTACGCTTCCCATCGGACCTGTGATTAACGTATCCGTTCCGTAAAAGTTTGCCGTCAGCTGCACCATCTGACCAATCTTCTCCTCCAAACTCATGTCTGCCAGAAGATCCTTTAACTGTTGTTCTGTCATCGCATTTCTCCTTATTGTTTTTTTCTGATAGTTTTCTGATAGTTTTCTAATATTTTTCTGATAGTTCCATGCTATCGTACCAGAAAGCTTCTGTCAATGTGAGAAATTTGCCTTTTTATGTTGTTTTTATGCTGGTTTTCTTTTTGTTCCAACAAGAATGCTAACAAGCATGACTACTGGGAAAATGATTGCGACAAAGATACCGATTCGCATGTTGTTTCCAAACATGCCAGACACAAAGCCAACAAGTGTGGGGCCGACAGAGCAGCCTAAATCACCAGCAAGTGCAAGCATGGCAAAAAGTACTGTTCCACCGCGTCTGAGTGCTGCCGCTGCCTTGCTGAAAGTTCCTGGCCACAAAATGCCGATCGAAAATCCGCAGATTGCACAGCCAATCATTTCTACCATCGGAACTGGAACGAGGCTGATGCATAAGTAGGATGCCACGCACAGCACAAGATTGTATTTCATAAAGCGGTCCAAATCCATCTTCTCGCCATATTTTCCGTAAAGTAATCTGGAAAGACCCATTAAGATCGAGAAAGACATCGGACCAACCAGATCGCCAAGTGTCTTTGTGATGCCGAGTCCCTCTTCTGCAAATGTGGAAGCCCACTGGCTCACGGACTGCTCCGCCGCACCAGAGCAAAGCATCATGATCATTAACACCCAGAATACCTTTTCGCGCGCCAGCTCCGAGAAGGTCATTCCCTTCTCTCCCTCTTCCTGAAGGCTATAAATCGGCACCTTCGTAAACAAGATCAGATTTCCGATTGGAAGCAGCACCCATAAGCGCGCAAGAATCTTCCAGTTTTCGGTTCCCCAAATGCTAAAAAAGATCGTTGAAATCAGTACCACGCCTGTACAGCCCCAGCAATAAAAGGAATGTAGCAGACTCATTGCACTCTCTTTATTGTCTGTTGGGCATGCCTCAATAATTGGGCTAACCAAAACCTCAAGCAAACCGCCTCCAACTGCATAGACCATAACAGAAATTAAAATTCCCATAAATGGTGTTGGGCAAATTTCTGGCAAGAAGGTTAGCATACCAAGTCCTGCTGCCGCGCAGACATGGGCCAAAATCATAGACGCCCGGTAGCCAATCCTGTCAATAAAACCTGCTGACAGCATGTCAATCAAAAGCTGAATGACAAAATTAATTGTAATGAGCAGCGTGATCTGCGTCAGCGGAATGCCATAACCTTTCTGAAAGGTTACGAATAGTAACGGCACAAAGCTGTTTACAACCGCCTGAACGATGTAGCCAATGAAGCAGGCATACATTGTTTTCTTGTAATCAAATTTCATGATTTCTTTTTCTCCTTTTTGTAATGTGTCATGTATCTTTATATCACTTTTTATTCGTGTTTTCTTGACTTATATCGCATTTTTATGGCACAATATAGCCAAACTAGCAGAAAGGCATGATTCTTTTAAAATATGCAGGTCACTGAAATTATTACAAATGATAAGCTGCGCGAAACGCGGATGCATGGAAGTCCAGAATTCCATTTTGAGTATTACCTTGATGATATTCATAAATATGATAAGCATTATATTGAATGGCATTGGCATACGGAGCTTGAATTTCTCTATGTACAACAAGGTACTGCCGAATGTTTAATTGGTTCCGAGCGCATCTTACTTCCTACCGGACATGGGATGATGATTAACAGCAAAGTCATTCACCGTTTCGAGTCCGTTTCTGGTGCTCTTATGCCAAATATCTTATTTCTACCTGATTTTATCGCGCCCAAAAGCAGTGCGATCTTTACGGAGTATGTTGCTCCTATCGTAAACTCAAACCGCGCTTTTTTTCTTCTTGACCCTGCAAATAAGAATGAATATGAAATTTTGCAGGAAATGCAGCAGATTTTTGAGTTGGCTGACCAGTCTTCTCCAAATAAGCTCGACATTCAGATTTGCACTGCTGTACTTTGGAGCAGCTTTGCGAAATTGGCACTTGAAAGCTTTGTTCTTTGTACCGATCAGAAGGATATGCTCTTACAGGCCCGTATGCGTCTTATGATGCAGTATATTTTTACCCATTATAAAGAAAAAATCACTCTTACTGATATTGCTTCTTCCGCAAATATCAGTAAGAGTGAAGCGCTTCGCTGCTTTCGATTGTCATTACAGACAACTCCCGTTAGCTATTTGATTGATTATCGGCTGAACTGTGCCAGACAGCTGCTTGAATCGACAGACGACACGATCACAGAAATCTCTGTCAGTGTTGGTATTGATAACATTAGTTACTTTGTTCGCATTTTCAAGGAGAAATTCAATATGACTCCGAAAGCATTTCGTCAGTCACACCTTCTGAATTCATAGCATCTTTAAACCACGGTTGATCAGTCATCTCTTCTGCCAAAAATTTCTTACTTTCAAAATGAAAAAAATGAAAGAACTCCATTTGCATCAAAACACAGCTCAATCTCACAATCATTTTTCTAACTCGGCAAATAATAAAATTGCCGTCTCGATGATGTCATCTGGGAATTCATACCTTTGTGTGTGAAGCTGTGCATGATTCTTGCCATCACCAACGCCAAAGAATGCACCTGTTGTCTTTTGCAAATAATAGCCAAAGTCCTCTGACCAACGCATCGGCTCCGGCAGCTCAAATGTAGAAAAGCCAAGCTTTTCGGCGCAGTCGCGTACCTTTGCGGTCGCACATTCATCATTTTCTGTTGCCGGAAAGCGTTCGATTTCTCTGATCTGGAGTGTCAATCCGTAGTTTACCGCAAGCGTCTCTGCCAATTTATTGATTTCGGATAAATATTCATCAAAAATGCTCTGCTTTGCGGCACGCACTGTCAAACGCAATACACCATCACTTGCCGATACACCATACGAATCACTTCCAATTTCCATGCCAATCAGCGTCATCAGCACAAATCCCTTTGTCTGATTGATCTGCTTGGTAAGCGCATCTGTCTGAATCAAAAGCTGTGACAGCGCCAGCCCTGGATTTTTGCCTGCCTCCGGGTAAGCAGCGTGGCTCGGTGTTCCTGTCATGCGAATTTCAAGACCAGTGGACGCACACGCAAAGGTGCCATTTTTCGTTAAAATCTGTTTCTTTGGATAACCCGGAATGTTATGAAGGCCGTACATTTCGCCAATCTTTTTCTCTGTCAGAAGCTCGCTGCACACACTGGCTCCCTTTCCGATTTCCTCTGCTGGCTGAAAAATCAGATATACATCTCGATTCCATGTTGTTTTATGCGCTTCCAGATACAACGCCAGTCCGGCAAGAATGCTGCTATGACCGTCATGACCACAGTAATGCCCCGGCTTTCCATCCTTGCCGCACACGGCATCCATATCAGCCCGAAATGCGATTGGAGATTTTGTGTTTGGGGATGCCATCTCTTCGCTGCTTGTCTGATCTGCCTTATGGAATGCATAAAACCAGCCGCCGTTGTCTACTAATTCAAATGATGTGTTTTCCTTTAAGAATGTCATCAATGTCTGCTTTGTCTTTACTTCCTCGAGTGAACGCTCTGGAATTTTATGCAGGCAGCTTCGCAGCGCCTTTACCTTTTTGAGAATTGCAGGATCTACCTGCTTTGCATTCCGTTTTATATTGTCACTTGTATTTGTATCCATTCCTTTTGTGCTTCCTTTCTGATGTCAAATCCTTTTCCTGTCACAACACGCTTATTTTGCACTGGCAAGATAACTTGCACGCTCGCCGCCGATAAATTTCAGTCTCGTGCGCGCACAAACAACGTGTGCCTCTCCAATACTCTTTGTGCTGATACGAACCGGAACAGCAACCGGGCGAAGATGCATACCAATTAAGGTATCGCCAATGTCAATTCCTGCATGAGCCTGAATTGCCTCAACTGCAACAGGTGCCTGTAATGCAGCATACACAGCTGTGGCGAATGAACCTCCTGCCTTTAACTTTGGCACTACATTTACCATTGGAAGGCGATATTCCTTCGCTGCCGCCTTCTCAATAATGATCGCACGATTCAAATGCTCACAGCACTGAGCAGCCAGATAAATCTTCTTTTCCTTGCAGCAGGAAAGAAGTGTCTGTGCCACTGCCTCTCCGATCTCCGCACTCGAATACGAACCAATCTTATGACTTGCGATCTCACTTGAGGAACAGCCAACTACTAAGATATCGCCCTCCTCTAATTTTGCCTGCTCCATCAATTCCTCAAACACGGCTTTTGTCTGAGCCTTGATTTCATCAATATGTGTATATTTTTCTTCGGATATTCCATTCATAGCGATTGCCTGCCTTTCATTTTCAATCGAATTACCTTCAGTCAAATTCCTTCAAATTGAAGTATTTTTACGAAAGCTTAATTCCATATTTTTTCAAATCAACTTTTCCATCTTCACTCACTACGCCCTCTGCCGCCAGACGAGATGCCTGAACACCGGGGCCGCCAAACACAAATTCATCGGCTAACTCGCCTTTGGAATTGACAACACGGTGACATGGAATGGTAGATGAGTCTGGATTTTTGTGGAGCGCATTTCCAACGGCTCTTGCCATACGCGGATTTCCGGCCATTTTGGCAACCTGTCCATATGTCGCAACCTTGCCCTTAGGAATCTTTTTAACTGCCTCATAGATGCGCTTTGTCGGGCTGTCCGTCACCACTCGGTAGCTCTCGTCAATCATATTTTTGATGGCTTCATCTGGCACTGTTCCATCCAGAATAATCGTACTCCAATTTTCTTTATTCAAATGATATCCAGCTTTTACGGACGCAAAGGCAGACCTCCAGTAGTCACGCCACTCGGGGGCTGCCTTTACATTTAAATTGATATAACCATCTTTCTCATACGTCCATAAGAAAACTTTTTTGCTGCTCTTAATCCGCACCAGCTGCCAATTCGGATCATGAAATGGTGCATCCTGACAAGTATCTGGATAGGACAGGCCAAACACCAAAGCTTCTTCTCTCGTCGTCATACTCTTCACTCCAATCTTTCGCAAATAAAATCATTTTGCTCTTTGCTATTATTGGAATGATAACACACTTACGTTTACAAATCAAGCGCCCCACTTCACTGCATAGTACAGCGCCCAATCCTGATCATTTGCCCACGGATCGTAGTAATGGGCTTTGTTTCCATTTACCGTATCCGGGTACACCATCGCGCAGGATGCCATGCCATCTGCAAAGAACAGATTTAAACAACCACGTATGGAGGCTTTTGCCTTTTCCTCATAGGTATGATCTCCTGTAATCTTTGCATATAGCGCATAGACATCACCCGTCAATGTACTCCAATAATGTGGAAACGTATCGCCATAGCACTCATAAAAAGAGGAGCATCGGACGTATTCTTAAACGTATAGGTTTCCTCGATTTCTCCGGTTTCCAAAACATGAACCGTTCGCTCTACAGCAAGTGCCTTCGGTGCCTTTACTGTGCCCCAACAATTCTCGCCCTCGACCCAATTCATCTGCGCCGGGTCATCTTTGTGACTGAAAAACCACAGACCACGCTCATCGTTTCCGATGATTGATTCTCCTACACAGCCAACTATTGGCATATTCATTTTGTTTTCCTCCATTTCTAATCTATACGATATGTACTTTTTTTCTATCAGATTTTGCAAAACATCCACGTCCATAGGTACTATACACCTCATGGATGTGGATGTTTCATTACTTCACGATTCTCCGCACACCGTAACAACTGTCTGTGCCTGTCTCAGTCCGTTTCCGAATGCACGCACACAAACTCGCCCCGGCTTGCCCTCAAGCTCAAGCATCACACTCGCACAGCCATGATACAGATGGACACTGTCCTCCTGATACGGCTCATTGCTGCAAATATCGCCGTTGTCCACGCCGACAAGCTTTGCCGCACCCTCCACAGCGAAGTGAATCTTGCCACTCTCTCGGAAGCACGGATTGTTATTTTCATCCACAACACGCACCGTCAACAGCAAGTGCTGTTTTTTCTCCGGTGCCCCCAATGTTACCGTATTTACACATTTTTCCTGATTATTTTCCAAACCATTTTTCTGACCATTTTCCATATCGCTCTTCTGATCATTGTTCAGATTATTTTTCTGATCATTTTCTTGATCAAATGCCAATGCGACCGCCATACCCGGTGTCACCACTTCATGACGACAAACCTCCTTGCCATCCCGATAACCAATAGCTATTACGGTTCCTGGTAGCCATGGCAAAAATCCTGTGATAATACCATTTTGGCACTCAGATGGGCGCGGAATGAAGAATTGCTTTCCGTTTAAGAATAAATGCACCTCATCACAATTGGACGCAATCATATATGGAATCAGTGTCTTTTTAAACTGTGGAAAATGCCAATGATCCGCATAGATCGGGCTGTCCCAATGTTCCTTTACGCCCTCATCGTCAAGCGAATAGTCCATGACAGAAAAATGAACGACTGGCTCTTTGCTCCAAATGCTCTTTAATACATACGCGATCGGGCGGTACTCATTGTTTGTGTGAATCGGCGCGCCGCTCCAGCCCTTTGCCGGATAGCCCATTGATTCCCCAAGATAATCGTATCCAGTCCAGATAAAGCTTCCAATACAATAGTCAGACTCAAACGGAACAGCGGACGGAATCTTTTCGGTGAAATTTTGCATCTGATCATAATGACCGCAGAAATACTCATATACCTCTGTTCCCAAGATCAACTTATTTGGAATGGTCTCGTGAATCAGTTCATACCACTGCTCCTGATAATTGCAGGAAATCAAATCGACAATCTCTGCAATTTTTGCAATACGACCGACACGCTCCTTCGCATCATAAATCTCCGTGTCGCTGACTTCATCAACAAATTGCTGGATATCCTTAATCTTGCTCAGATCAACGTTGCTCTCCCGCTTAAAATGAGGATTCATCGCATAGGTAATTGGGCGCGATGAATCGAGGCTTCGCACCTTATCGGACAGCTGCTTTAAAATTGCAAGCATGGAATCCTGTCCCTGATTCTCAACTTCGTTTCCAACACCCCAGATTACGATGCAGGCACGGTTGCGGTCACGCTTTACCATTGCTTCAACGTCCGCTTCCCAGTTTTCGTCAAAATAGCGTCCGTACAATCCACCCTTCCATTTGTCGAAGCATTCCTCGTACACATAGAAGCCCATCTCATCGCACAAATCCAGAAATTCCTCTGAGTAGGTGTGATGTGCCGCGCGGATCGCATTGCAGCCAAGATCCTTCAAGTGGGAAAGGCGCTCGCGCCAAATCTCCTTGGTCACAGCCGTTCCAAGGCAGCCTGCCTCCTGATGCAGACAAACACCTTTTAGCTTAGTTGGGACGCCATTTACAAGCATTCCTTTTTGTGCATCAAACTTCACATCACGAAGACCGATTGAAAGCGATACACTGTCGTTTTCCGTGGAAACGGTTAAACGATACAGCTGTGGATGTTTTGCTGACCAAAGTTTTGCATCTTTAATATGGAAGGAAAGCATTCCATTCGCTCCCTCTGCAATGAAAACTTCATCTTCTAGCGAATCGCTGTCCTTATTTTGAATCAAGCGTAAAATTCCCTGAACGGCACTACTCTGTCCAGTCTCAACCTGAATAGTGGCCGTGAATTTTGCAGAGTTCTGTGTTTCTTCATTTTTTTCTATTTTGCTATGTACTTGAATATTCCATAGATCAAGATGATTTTCCGGAACAATCCGAAGAGTCACATCGCGATAAATGCCACATCCGCTATACCAACGGTCTGCAGGCGTAACCGAGTTATCTACGCGCATCAAAAGCTCATTGTCCCCGCTCTGGACTGCATCTGTGATATCCATCTTAAAGGAACTGTAGCCATATTTGTGGCTGCCAATGCGAATGCCATTTACCCAAAGTACGGCATTTTCATACACGCCGCCAAAGTACAGAAGATAACGTTTTCCCTTCTTCTTTTCTTCAATGTGCAGTGTCTTCTTGTACCATCCAATGCCCCAGCGGTCACGAAAGCCCTGTGCGCCACCCTGATCCATTGCTTTATTGAACGGTCTGCCTACTGCCCAGTCATGCGGAAGGTCAACATTGATAAAATGAAGACCTTCCAATTCAGTACAAACATCTGCTCCAGATTGTTTTCTTTCTATTTCTTTTTTCTTTACCGTTTCGGCATTAACCGGTGCGCATGGCAGCAGCGCAAACTGCCAGCCACGGTTGATCAATCTTTCCTCTCGCATGTTGTTCTCCTTTCGCAATCTTATTTTCAAATATCTTCCCTGAATTCAATACTTTCAAATCAATATCTTCAAATAATAAATCACGAATTACACTATTTTACTCAAACTCTGCCGTGTCCTGATAGATCATTTCGAGTCCATCCTCTGTTTCCTTTAACGGATAAACTACATAGCCGGACTCAAAATATTTGTCTCCATTTCCGCCCCAGCGATCTCCGACATACAGAAGCTTTCCATTTACATTCAGAAGAAATGCGGCCTGGCTGTCATAAGTAGTCTCGTCCCCGATCTCCTTTAATGAACTCCAACGACCTTCAATCGAGTCAGCCCACGCATACTTGCCCTGATTCGGTGCCCATCCAGTACAGAAAGAGGAAATCATATAATAATGATATTTTCCCTTAATAACAGCAGGCGCCTCACGATACTCGCCCTGCCACAGACGATGAACAAGACAATCCACGTTCATATAATCATCCGACAGGCGATACACATGAAGATCGGCATTGTCTCTTGATGCAGAAATGAAATATGCGGTTCCATCTTCTTCCTGATAGAGTGTGCAGTCTCTTGACATGTAGCCATATGGGTTGAAATGACCATGATAAGTAAAATCGCCATCCGGCGTATCGCAAGTTGCAATGCCGACTGCTGCGTCATGATAATCTTTTCCATTTTCAAAATGAACCCACATCACAAATTTGTTTGTCTTCTTATTATATAATACCTTCGGGCGCTCTAAATTTACCTTATTGCCATCCTCAGTAGTCAGCATGAGCGTTGTGCGCACGCGGTAGCCTTCCATCTTTGAATTTGTTGTCAGGATATGATTGCAAAACTCCCAGTCGGTCAGATTCTTGGAACGATAGCAGCTAACATAGAAATTCTCTCTTCTATCCTCACCGTACCAGTAATAATAACCTTCATGGAAAATAATATAACCTCCGTGTGCGTGAAGCGGATTTCCCTGTGTGTCCTTCCATACAATTCCATTCTTTAACATTGCTTTTTCCTCCTGCTGTTTTATTATTTATTTCTATTTTTGCATTGGTATAACAATTTCAGCTTCTTTTGCCTCTTTTGCCTTTGCAAGCTTTATCGACTCGAATCTTATAAATTAAGCGATACATCCTCACATCGCTTAATTGAAATATGTCCAGCGGTATCCGCTCCCTCTTTTCCAAAACGAATCTTAGAGAACTTCACACGCTTGATCTCATGTCCCGGCTTATCAAAGCCACACAACTCAATCGCATCGCACTCATGCCATTTTGCCTCGTGATCCTGATAAGTTCCAGTCAGGCGAAGATTGTCAAATGTGCAATCGCTAAAATACGGCTGATCTGGTCCTGCGATGCCGTCATCGTTATAACCGACACTGTGCATCAAAACACGTGGAAATACGCTGTCATACACATGAATTTCTTTTACATAACCACCGCGCTTTGCTGTACCCTTGATCTCAAAGCCGCACAGCGCTGCCTCCATGTCACAGTCCCAGATCTTTACATCCTCCACACCGCCAGACATCTCGCTTCCAATGGTAATACCATGACCCATCGTGCAGCGACAGTCAAACACGCGAACTCCCTTGGTCGGAATGTTGACCTCATTTCCCTGCGGATTCTTGCCTGACTTAATCGAAACCGAATCATCGCCAGTGTTAAAGAGACACCCAAAGATCACACAATCCGAGGAAGAATCCGGATCCCAACCATCTCCATTCCAGATACCATGTGAATAAAACGTACAATCATGCGTTACAACATGATCACAGTAGATCATATGAATGTTCCAGCAGGCACCATCGCGAAGCGTAACGCCAGCCAACTCTACATTCTGGCAGTTGCTCATATTGATCAGACGCGGACGCACTCTCGCCGGGATCGTCTCTGGCTTCTCGCATTCTTTGATCTTATCGCCAAGGGATGCCAGATAGTCCTTTAAATTTTCGGTCTCGGAAGCGATGATACGCTCTGCTAACACACGACCGCCGCTTGCAATCGTTCCCTTTCCACGGATGGCCACATTTTTGCACGCAAAGCGACTTTCATAATCAGCACGATGCATTCCCTCTGGGTCAAGTGCGCCTACGTTTAACAAACTGCTGTAGCACTCCATCTCGGTGCCCTCAAAGCGACTCCAGATGCGCGGAAGATAATCTTCTGGCTTAGCTGTTCCCTGAAGGACAGCTCCCTCAGCCAAATACAACTCCATATCGCTATGAAGGCGCAGCGCTCCTGTCATGAAAATTCCACTTGGAATCCATACACAGCCGCCCGCCGGACAATCATCAATCGCTGCCTGAATTGCGGTTGTATTCAGTGTCTTTCCATCCCCAACTGCACTATATGGAGCCTTTGTAATATCAATTACAACCGTTCTGCTAGATGTATGTACCACAATCGTCTCTTCGTGGATAACTGACAGATAGGTTCCTTTTACAACAATTTCATATTCGGTATCTGCACTCAGACCCTCAATTGTATAATGCGTCTTTTGCGTGCTGCCGACTGAGATCGCATCTTTTGTACCTGTTCCATCTTTTAAAAAGATCTCGTATGTTGTTTCGAATCTTCCCTGTGGGCGCTCCCAGTAAAGGGTAATGCTATCTGGCGCTGCCTCTGCACGCAGCACTGAAAAGTTCTTTTCCATCTTCCTTTGCTTAAACCACCTTTCGTATTTTTCTTTTTTGCAATTTCAATTTTAACTATTTTTTCTTTAGCCAACTTTAGGCAAATTGACTCCATCCATTTATATTTACATCGTAGCCATCGCTTCCAAACTGTGTTCCACTCTTCGTAACACATACGCTGTTTGCTCCTGCAACCGTAATTTTTACATGATACTTGCCAAATGCCAATACTGGAGAGAAATAGCGAAGTCCACTTGCTGGTGCACCGCTGTAAAAATCGACACTGGTTTTATGTACGCATGTCCCCGCCTGGTCAAAAATTTCAATCTCACCATAGCCACCATGAACATTTGTTTTTCCAAATAATGCAATCTGAGTTCCCTCAAAATCAATGCCAAATGATTCGCCTTTTTTATTGGAAGTAAATTCTACGCAATGTTGTGGCTGCAGGGAATTCATTTCTAAAGTATCTGGAGACCATACTTCACAATATTTCGCTAGATTCATTTTTGTACCTTCTGTTTCGATTGGCAGCATTACAAGTGTCGCCGCAGATGCTTGACGTGGATACGACCAACGATCTCCTACATAGACTGGAATTTTTCCCAATTCACTCTCATATTCAAACACAAAAGAGCACTGACTATTGTAGGTCAGACTTCCCTTTGGACAGAACAACCCCTGATAAGTCCACGGCCCATGCAGATCGGATGCCGTAAAATAATAATTGTCATTTCGCTCCCAACTCGTTTTGTTCGACAGCATCAGATAATAAATTCCATCCTTTTTAAACATGGCAGGTGATTCCCCTCCTGGTGCAATTTTCTCTGCCACTAACTCTACTGCCTCTGTGCACATTTCATTTAACCGATAAATATTTCCTTCATGTGTCAACAAATAGGAGGTTCCATCTTCGTCCGTAAAGGTACCCATATCCCAGAATCGAATCGGCTCTCCTTTAAAAAGAAGTGGTCCCTGAAACGTAAATTTCTCATTTAACTTGGTTCCCGTTGCTAGACCAATACAAGGATCACAATATTTCATATCATCCGTATGCATGAGCATTGTGTAACCTTCTGCATTCTTTCTTTTTACTACTTTGACGCGCTCACCAATGCGGTTCTCACCTAAGATTCCCTCTTTTAACGGCGGTAATGCAAATCCTTCAAACTTCCAGTTCATAAAATCTTCTGTCGAATAGCAGGAAAATCCAATGTACTTATTCACATCATCTGTCTTATATTCTCCGAACAAATAATATGTTCCATTCTCCTGCACGATACATGAGCCGTGCGCATTTACCGGATTTTTGTTTTGATCATACAATGAGATTCCATTAAAAATTTTTCTTTTCACTTTTCTCTCTATTCTCCTTTATTTTTATGCTAATGTTTCCTATTTTATTTTAACAGTAAACCATAAGGTACCACTTCATCGGTATCCTTATTCGCAAGGTTTGTTGTGCTATAAATATTGGCAGCATTTCCTGTCACCACAAGCGTTATCGAATTGATTCCGCTTTTTAAAAAGGATCCGATCTGGAACTTATGCGGATTCCAAAAGCTGACATCTACAAATGTTCCATTGCAATAGCATTCAACCATCTCCTCGCCTGACACAGAAAAACTCTCGACCCTAGTTCTTACCACTTTATCACATTGTTCATAATTATACTGATAAATGGCTCGATTCTTTTCCTTTTTCTGCAATGAAAAGCGATTTGTCCAGTCTCCAAGAAAAGTTTCCTTTGGTGGCTCTGACAAAATTCCAAGGCTCTCTGGCACATCATCAGATGTAAAAAGCACCAGCTGCGTTTCTCTTGGCAGAAGTTTTATTTCAATAAATCCATATCCCTGCTTTTTATTTTTTTCTGTTGTATTCCTTTCTTCTGTTGTATCTCGTTCTTCTGCCGTATGTCTCTCTTTTGCTGTATACCACACATTTTTCCACAAATCGGCAATGATCGGCGTTCCCTTTTCGGATACATGAACCGTTGTCTGTATCGCTTCCTCACTCTCATTTGAAAACAGATACATTGTTGTTCCCAGCTTATTCAGTTTTGCCACACGAAGCCCCTTGCACGGCTGTGTCAGCTTCACTGTATGCCACTTTTCCTGCTTGATCAGATCTGTAGCTTGCGTCATAATTGGTACCGTCAGACCGTCCGCTGCTTTCGGGATGAATTCATTCCAATTTGGATTAAAAACATTCAACACCACTTCATACTGGTATGTACCAACGCATAACTTTCCATTTTGAATCTGACTATTTTTCAAGAGTGCCACTGGAAGATAATGGAACGCAATTTGCTGTTCAAACAACACAGCCAACTCCTTGTATGGTACCTGATTATTATCACACAGCACCGCTACCTTCGCATCATTAACCGAATCCGTCATCAAATAGGACAGACGCTTGCTATAATCAGAAAATTTGCGGTAATGACTCCACCAGATGTTATTCGGTCCCACATCCGGCGGACGCTCATCCTTTCGTTTTCCTGCTACGCTATAGTAAAATGCATGTGGCACGTAAAGGTTCACGCCTCGTATTCCCAGCCAGTCCAGATACCACTTCATATCAGATGCAGTAAAATACCATGGAATCTTATTTCGATTGCAAACACCAAAGCACTCGTTTGCATTTCTTCTTCGTCCCAAATGTCTGGCAATGTCCGCGGACAACTTCGCCTGCACCGAGTCAAACTCGCTGATTCCACCCGTCTCCGGTGATACTCTTCTCATAATCAGGTCCTGTCCCGGAATGTGAAAATACAGTTCCTCTTCAATATCATCACTCGCCGCAGGATGACCCATCAATGCAATTGAATGCTTCTCACACCAGACAGACAGCTTCGCGTAAAAGGTCTCTCTCAGATGCTTTTTGATAAGCTTGCGATAAATCTGAACTGTCTTATTTTCATCTGATACAAATAATCCGTTTAATTCTTCCAGTTTTCCACCTGCCGCCTTGATTTCTTCTTCCATTCCTGCCGACCACGGTCTGAAATTTCCAGCACAGCGTCCCAGCTCACTTGGCTCATCCGTAAAAAATGCAAAAATGGTCGTTCCAAAGTATTCCTTCAAATGCTTATAATATTGATCATGCGTCAGATGAATGAAGGTATCTACGGCGTTGGGATTTAAAATATCGGCTGCCGCCGGTGCCCCTGACTCTCCATCATCCTCACCAAAATGAATGCCTCGTATCGTTCCATGTGTAAAGCAATAAACGAGTCGACTTCCATCTTTCAATTGTACAATCGTTTTTCCTTCTGGCGGCACTGGTGTTTTCTCGTCCAGAATGCAGATTCCCTTTGCCGCATAATCTGGATTTTCGTTTACTACCATGCCATGTGCAGAGCCAGACGGATACATGCCCTCATCATACAGTACAACCTTCATATCAAGTGCATGTACCGTTTTTACGATAAACCGGATCGCCTTGAAATAGTCTTCCGATAAATATTTCAGCGTCTTCGGTACACCAATTCGTGGATGCAGCACAATTGCATTCACGCCTTTGTCCACATAATCCGCCAGCTGTGCCGCAATCTTTTCCTCATCTGGCTCATCATTAAAAAACCAGAATGGTACCGGAGTAAATTCAGCGGATGGATTTTGTATTTGCTTTACCAGCGTTTCAAACTGTTCCATTTATCTACCCTTTCTGCATTACAATTTCTGATTCTTGTTTTTTTGAATTCTTGCTTTTTTGATAGCTCTATTATATGGGAATTATTTCAAGATTTCCATAGCCAAAATTTTTATTCGTGTCCTCTATTTTGATTTTTTCTTTCCAAAATTTTAAAATCTTTACTTTATAGCAACAGGTGCACAGCCAAAGCCAGCCCTGACCATACACCTGTTATAAACAATCCATTTTATTTTTATGTCTGTTAACTTTCTATTACTTCTGAAGAGAATCTCTTGTTTCCTTTGCTGCTGCCAGATCCTCTAATCTCCAGTCAATGATATCCTGTGCGCCAAGATCGTTGCAATCCTGTACCATCTGACTCCAGAGTGATTCAAAATCCTCATCCGATTCTGCATAAACCATCTTCCAGCTTGCATTGACTACCACATCGCGGATTGCATCAATGGTCAGCTTCATCATATCATCTGGGATCGAGGCAAAGTTTGTAATATAATCCAAATCACTTGTCAGATAATAATTTCCTGCATCCATTACCTGATCAACATAGAAATCATATCCAGAAAATTCTCTCCACTGCTTCCAATCGTTGGTATTATAAGTAATCTCCATCAGCTCTGACCAATCCTCTGGTCTGACCTTTCTATTTTCTCCATCTGGTCCGACATAAGATGTAAGATAATTATTATCGTCAATCAGCCACGTAATATTCCAAAGTGCAAGTTCCTCTCCATCCTCAAGAAGAGTCTTTGTATCTGTTTCTCCATAATTATCCAAATACTCCTGCTGAAGCTGGCATACGCCATCATCATCAAGATACCATACAGCATCTCCCTCCGGTCCATTTTTGATTTCAAAATACGCATCCGCATCGGCAAGCATATCCATAAAGGCTACTGCTGCATCAATATTTTTGCTCTTGGCATTGATTACAAGCAGATATTTTCCTCCATAGATCGAATTCCAGCTTTCTTGATAAACTTTCTGATCATTCATATAAATGGGCTTATATGCTGCATATCCCTGCAAGGTACCAGATGTCACCATTGCATGACCGTTATCAAGTTTTGCTTTCTGAGTCTGTCGATCGGTGCTGATGCTATCCGGATCCAAAAGCCCTCTGCGATACGCCTGATTATACCATTTCAGTCCTTCCTTATATTTACTATCATCTTCCAAAATAGATTTGTATTCTGCATTTATCATATCCGATTCCAGCAAATATTTTAACTCAGTTGGTTCATAACCAAACCACTTCAAATATTCGTTGATGTTAGCCCAATATTCAGTATCGGATCCGGCATTCAAATAGGTTCCCTGATTCTGTACACCATCATCACCCACTGGATATGCTTTCAGCATTTCCTCCATAACATCCAATAGCTGCCACTGATCTTTAATTTCTGGGCATCCGATTCCATAATAATATTCCCAATTAAGCACTGTCATATTTTTCGTGATGCCATATGTAAGTGTCTTTCCTCCTACAACCGTCGGCATTCCGTAGAGAATTCCCGTTCCATCGCTCTCAAATTCTCTGGCATAATTCATTGCTGTCTGTAATTCTTCTTTTTCCGTTACGTGTGGCATTTGATCCAGATAATCTTCCAGATTCAATACCATACCAGCCTCAATCATAACATCTAGGTTATCTCTTGTCACATACATCAGATCAGGAAGCTCTCCACTTGCCAAAATTGCATTTGTCTTCTCATCAGAGTATGCCCACACTTCCACAGCAACTCCTCTTTCGGCAAAAATGTCTGCCTTATAGCCGCCCACCAATCCACTCGGCAAATTCGCATCCGCTGGATACAGCGTGATCGTTGTTACCTCTTCCTCCGCCTGTACTGGTAATGCAGTTGTTGGAAGCATTCCTCCCAAAAGAACTGCTGATGAGGCAAACATTGCGAATCTTTTTGTGTTTCGCTTCATTTGATTCATTCTTTTCATTTTGTTTTCCGCCTTTCCTTGTTTTTATTTTTTTGTGTTTTTCTCTTCGTGCTGACTTTATTATAGTAAAAGACAGTTCAAATTGATATATCCAAAACTTTTGATAATATCGCAAATTCTTGTTTTTCTTGTTTTTGACTATAATTTTTATCAGATTTCTGCTATGATTCTTGTTATACAATACTTGACACAATCTTACTTTCTGGGAGGATACTCTATGTATACTGTTTTACTGGCAGATGACGAGCGTTCCGTCATTGATTCTTTAAAATCTGAAATTCCATGGGAAAACCTTGGTGTAAAAACAATCTATACAGCTTCAGATGGTCTTCAAGCGCTTGATCTCATCCATGCTCATTCCATTGATCTTCTGATTACAGATATCCGTATGCCGCATATGGATGGTCTGGAGCTGTTATCAACACTTCGCAAAGAAAATTCTCAGGTGCATTGCATTCTTCTTACTGCTTACGGTGAGTTTGAATATGCAAAGCAAGCATTTTCCCTTGGTGTTGAAAATTATTTATTAAAGCCAATGCAGACACAGGAGTTGATGCAAAGCGTTGAAAATGCACTAGAAAACCTGTATGCCAACCGAAAAAATCGTTCTGATCTTTTCCGTGAGAACATTCTTAGACGCTGGCTTTTGGGAAGCATTTCATCCGATGAACTTGGTGAAAAAACGATCTATTTGGATATCAACATTTACCAGAAAGAATATTGTATTCTGGCGATGAAAAAAACAGACCATTCTTTTTTACTGCACCCATTAAGCTCTGCCATACTGCTGCCACTATCAAATCAGCTGGAATATTGTGATGTATGGGATAACGCTGGACATTATCTCATTTTAATTGGTGCAAGAAAAATTCCATATGAGCAGCTAAAACTATCGGTCAAAAATGCCATTCAATCTTTCAATGAGCGCTGCCTTCCTCGTATTGCTTTGGGCTCTATTGTTACCGATCGCATGAATCTGCACAGCAGCTATGAACAAGCCTGCACACTAAGCGATTTATCCGATCAACCAGAAATTCCATTTCAAGTCTTAACAGTTGACACGCTGCCATCGTTTGCACCTGAAAAAGATTCCGATATCAATCCAGATTCTTTGAGTCCGATTGTATCTCGCACCATTCAATATATTGAAGCCCATTACTCGGAAGGGGTCTCCTTAAAAGAGTTCTGCGCGGCAAAAAACTTGAATGCAGCCTATGTAGGCTATTTATTTAAAAAAGAAACTGGTACCTTTTTTAATCATTACCTAACCGATTTTCGCACAAAAAAAGCAATCGAACTCCTCTGTAACACTGGAACAAAAATCAGTGATATCGGCGAACTGACAGGATATACGACTACCAGCCATTTTATCACAACCTTTAAGAAGAAAACTGGGTTTTCTCCTTTAAAATATCGAGAACTCTATGGAGGAAATGATCATGATAACGAAGCACACTTTTGTTGATTCAGGAAATTCAAAAACAGCCTTTTCAAAACACTCTCACCATTCGATTAATCGACTGTTTCTGATTTTATATCTTACCTATTTTTCTTTTTTGCTCGTAATCGGAAGCATTGCCTGCTACTTCTCTTATCGCGAAAAGCACGAAGATATCCTTGCTTCTATGAACCTTGCTTTTACGCAGATTGATCAGGAATATTCGGATATCCTCAAAAATTTCTGGCAGGCATATATGCCTATTTTTGAGAAAAATTCTGCCAATTATTCTATTTTTAAGACCTACTTTTCTCATGAAAAGGCAGATGATCTGACACCACTTGAAAGGCTTTCCCTTATTGATGCTCTTAACCAGATGCGTATACGCGATTCCCGTATTTTATGGCTTGGTGTCTATTCGGATAATCGTGATATAAATTATATTTTGTATAATGACAATACCTCTCTTCAGATGATTCCAGAAGATTTTCCATTTTTGAATCAAATGAGAGTAAAAACGCAGCAAATGGAAATCTATGGAAGTCCAGACTCTTCTTCTGATTCCTATGCAGTTTCCTTTGCCATCTGCGGTGGTGTTCCAACTGGTATGGGACCAGGAAAAATCATCATTGGATACAGTCTGCAAAAAGTATATTCCATTTGTGAAAATGCGATCTCCTCAATTCCGTATCAGTTTGATTTTATTTCAGATGAAGTATCTGTATTTCATTACCAGACAGACTCCTTCAAAACAACGTATCTTCCCAATACTGTTGGCACTGGCATTAAGGCAAATGATATCGGTCAAAAATTTTATGTACACTGCGCAAACAGTGGTGACAGCCATACGACGCTTTCCTACTCCATTCCTCAGTCTGCACTGTTTCAAACAGCAATGTCTCGTTTTCCTGCTGTGCTCCTATTACTGTTCTCCTTTGCTGCTCTTGCACTGCTCATGCATTTTTTACTAAGTCACGCTATCACCAAGGAAATCGGTGTCATTCAGAATGGTCTGAAAATGCTTGCTTCCGACAAGCTCGATTATCGTCTGCCAACAAATTTTCAGCAGAATGGCCTTCCTGAGATTGCAGAAAACATCAATGCTATGAGTGACAAGCTAAACGAAAACATCAAAAAGGCATATTATTTTGAGCTCAAGCAAAAGGATGCACAGCTTGCCGAGCTTCAAGCTACTTTTAACCCGCATTTTCTTTACAATACACTCGAAATGCTTCGAAGCAAAAGCTATGCCAACGGCGATGAGGAAACATCTGAACTGATCGCACAGCTTTCCGCACTGTTTCGTGGTTTTATCAATGCCAAAACATTTATCTCAATCCGAGAGGAACTTGCTTTTTCCAATCGTTATTTAAACCTCTTAAATGCCCGCTATGGAAACAGCGTAGAGGTTTCTTATGATATTGATGGGACACTTCTTGATTACGGCATTATCCGAAATGTATTTCAGCTTCTGATTGAAAACTTTTTTGTCCATGGTTTTAATTCAGAAAGCGCCTCAAATGAGATCCGCTTTTATGGCATCTCACTCGATGATTCCACAATGCTTTTAACCGTGGAAGACAATGGCTGTGGCATGAACGAGTCCGATTTAGCTGCACTAAATAAGTCCATAGATTCTCCCATCCGACATGGTGAGAAAAGCTATGGACTCAAAAATCTAAATCAGCGTATTAAACTTTTTTATGGCTCCGAATGCGGCATGACAATCAAATCTTCTGATGGCGGCGGTCTTCACATTGAAATCCGTCTGAAAAAGATACGGGTAAGCGATTATGAGGCCTATAAAAATAATTTGATGCGGTAATTACAGTTCCTCCATTTGCTGCCCAGCAAATCTACTTACGGACAAAATTCTACTGCCAATATAATTAGCAAGTCTGTTGTAGAATAAAATTCCTCCATGCAGTCCATCAATTGGCTGCATAATCTTTGTATTAAAATCATTCACGCCCATCTCCCCGTTTACATCAAATAGTGGGAGATGGTAACGGGCAGCAATTTTCGGAAGGACCTGATTTGCCATTGCTACATTTTTTGCATTGCGTGGTCTTCGTGTGACATCCACATAAGGACAGGTGCAAAGACAAATGGTTGCTTTCGGATTTTTTTCCATTACATACTCTATAATTGAGCAATATCGTCCAGCCTCTGTATCTGCATATGTCTCGTAGTGGGAAGACCTCGTATCTACTTCAATACTATCGGTCATTTCACCATTCGTTCCAAGCATGATAACGATTACCTCTGCGTTTTCTACTGCAAGTGTCTTAAGTGTTCTTTCCCAATAGGCAACTGCGGTGAAGCCACATTTTCCCGCATTAATTACATTTGTATTTGCGCCGAGATATTTTTGAAGAAAATAGGGATAGCTTTGTAGCTTTACATTGGCCGTTCCCTCCGGCTCTGACCCATAGTCACCCTCTGTTAAACTGTCTCCTATGCAAAGAATTGTCTGTAATTGGTTCGCTTGCAATTGATTTGTTTGTTCAGTCATAATTTTGTATTCCTTTCCAAATTTTATAAATTCTCTCGCATAATCTTACTCCACTTATCTGCAATATCCCGCATTCCTTCCAATGAAGGATGAGTCAAATCTGTGGAAACATAATATGGACAGTTCAATAGCTGCAAACCATCGGTAAACACAAATTTTTCGGATGCATATTTCTGCACAATTTCTCGAAAATGCTGTGCTCTTGTCTGCAGTTCTCCCTGATAGCCAAAAATGCTAGTCACAAAAACAGGTCGGTGATCCGTTTCTAAAATTGCCAGAAATTCTTTTACTCTTTTTTCAAAAGATGTTTCATCATGCTGTTTGATCATGTTGATTCCCATTTCTACTGATAGAAAATCCCAATCCTTCCGACTCACCAGATATTCAGCAAATGGCGCTTCTAATCTTGCACTTCCTGCCATTCCCAGGTTCAAATAGTCACAAGACAATTTTTGTGCAACTTGAAATGGATAGGTATAAGGGGCTGCTAATGCCAAACTTCCGTGTGTAATGGAGGATCCATATGCAAGATAAGTTTTCTCTGGATAATCACTTTTATCTGGTGACTCTATTTCGCCGTCTATTCCCATGAAAATGCATCGTCCATATGGAAGCACGACTCGAACAACTTCTGGATTAAATGGCAGTTTGTGCTCCATTGAAATTTTTCTAATCACTTCTTCGTTTTTTGGACGTTCAATATGGATCTTTGTTTTTTCTTCAAAAATCACCTTTGACGAACTATACCATCCGCCTTGAAAACTTCCATAATAAATATATGCAACTTGCGCTTCCTCTGCTGCTTCTGCCCGCATCCAAAGATCAACTGCTTCACCTTTTATCTTAAAGCGCAGTTCAATTCCTGTTGACATACAGCTGACACGATCTGCACCCTCATCCATTTTTTTTGCTACTTCAAGTGGAAAACGATACAAACGATATCCACTGTTTTCTTGTTTAATTTCTTCCACATTGTGGAAATCAATATTTTGAAATATCATTTTTGCATCTCCTCTTCTATTTCTTTCAATATATTCAATTTGCTTAACTCACCGTTGCCTCTATTAATATTTGTTTTTCAAATCTTTAATCCAAATAATAGACAGTTCCATCCAAGACTGTACCTTTGGAAGTGCTTGATCCTTATCGCTTTTTGTCTCCTCGTTTGCAAGTGACAATCCGTGTCCACCGTGTGCATACATGTGAAATTCAACTGGAACCTTTGCCTTTCTGAGTGCTGCAACATACAAAAAAGAATTCTCAACTGGTACTGCTCTATCTTCGTTTGTATGCCAAATAAAAGTTGGAGGATTCTGAGTTCCTGCCTGATTTTCAAGAGATGTCAATGCCAAATACTTTTGGTCAAGACCATTACACAAAGCATCAAAAGATCCCCGATGTGCAAACTCACCGGAAGTGATTACCGGATACCCTAAGATATTTCCATTCGGGCAGATATTCTCTGCCACAAGGCCAAGTGGTTTATAGACAAATTCCTGATTCCAGAAACAACCGATGCTGGCGGCAAGATGACCTCCCGCTGAAAATCCTGCAACTAAAATCTGATTCGGGTCAATGTTCCATTCTACTGCATAGCTACGAACAATACTTATAGACTTCGCCAACTCGAATAATGCGCATGGAAATACTGCCGGTGCGCAGTGGTAATACAAGACAAAAGCCTGCATACCAGCTGCTAAATACTGCATCGCAATCGACTCAGATTCTCTTGGTGAAGTGTGACAATATGCACCTCCCGGACATATAATGACAGCAGGACGAGGAACTGGCATATTCTGTGGTTGCTGCAAATAGCATACAAGCTGTGCTGCTCCTTCTGGTACGCTTAAATCCATCTTTTTATATGGAATTTCCAAATTTATTTTAATAAGCTCCATTTTTAATCAGCCTTCTTTCCTTTAAGCACTTCAATAGTTATACTAAATCTTCTTATCCCTTTACAGCACCAATCATAATTCCCTTTACATAGAATTTCTGAATAAACGGATATACAACCATAATCGGAATTGTAACAACTGCAGTCAATGTCAGTCGAATTCCTGTCGGTGTAATTGCGCTTGCCATGTTTTGTGCGCTTGTCTCATATTCAATCTGCTGCGATGCAGCCTGAATCTGGGTCAAAAGCTCATACAGAAGATACTGTAATGTATACAGATTCGTGTTTGTAACATACAGTTTTGTCGTAAAGAAATCATTCCAGTGACCAACTGCAATAAATAAAGCAACCGTCGCCAGTATTGGCTTTTGAAGTGGAAGCACAATACGGAGAAAGCGTGTAAAATATCCTGCACCATCTAACAATGCCGACTCTTCCAGTGATGGAGGCAATGCTTCAATTGATGTCTTAATCAAGATCATATTATACACCGAAACCAGACCAGGAACAATATAAATCCAAAATGTATTTGTCAAACCAAGCATTTGATTATTTAAATATACTGGAATCATTCCTGCTGAGAAATACATTGTCACAACAGTTAATCGATACCAGAATTTTCTTCCCCACATATTTTCCTTTGTAAAGAAATAGGCCATATAGGCAGATACAAACAACGTAAGCACAGTTCCAAGAAGTGTTCGCAAAATCGTAATCATTGCGGAATGCCCCAGGTTCTGAACCTTAAAAATTTCGATATAATTTTTAAAATGAATATCAATTGGGTAGAGAATGACTCTTCCCATATCTACCATCTGCGAATTGCTGATCGTGCAAATCAAAAGATAGTAAAATGGATATGCACATAAAAGTGTGAAACATCCGAATATAATATACATCACCGTATGAAAAACGATTTCTTCCCGGCTCCATTTCTTTTTCTTTTGCTTTGGCAATACTGCTATTGTTTTTTTCATAATATTCACCATGCCCTTCTATCATAAACTCTTATAAGCTCTAATAAACTTTTAAAATACACTTGTTCCACGCACCTTTTTGCTGATCATATTCGCAAGGAAGAACAAGGCAAATGCAACAAATGATTTCATAATGCCAACTGCAACGGAAAATGAAATCTGACCAGAGCCGACACCAAGATTGTATACATATAAGTCCAGCACCTCGATATACTCCTTATTCAATGCATTTCCAAATGCAAGATACTGATCGACGCCAGTATTTAAGAAATTTCCGATGCTCATAATTAAGAGTACAAAATAAGTTGGAATCAGTTGAGGGATGGTAATGTACCAAATACGTTTCCATCTTCCTGCACCGTCAACCATTGCCGCTTCAAACAATTCCTGATCCAATCCAGCAATTGCTGCAAAATAAATGATCGAACTCCAGCCTAAACTTTTCCACTGCTGTAAAAGGACCTGTATCAGCCATACATGCTTATCTGTTGTCAAAATGTTGACAACCTGCTTTTCAGCTCCCATATCCTTAAAAAGTGTATTGACAAGACCAGATGCGCCAAACAAGCTTGTTGAAAGAGAAAACAAAATTACCCAACTGATGAAATTTGGAAGTGTCGTCAGACTCTGCACAACCTTGCGAAATTTATTTCCACGAAGTTCACTCAGCAAAATGGCGAAGATCATTGGAAGCGGTGTAAAAAGATACCCAAGTAAATGAATTCCAAATGTATTTTTTAATACACGGAATAAATTTCTTCTCATTACCACATTGCCAAACAATACCTTGAAATTATCCAGCCCTACAAATGAAGAATTAAAGAGTGACCGTCCTGGCTTATACTGAAAAAATGCAAAAGACCAGCCCCATAGTGGAACATAGCTAAATAAAATGACCAGTGCAATCGCCGGTGCTACATAGAGGAACAGCTTAAAATCATTCCATTTTTTTCGTTTTGATGAATTTTTCATTTTTGTCCGCCTTTCTTTTTTACGTTTTTTGTTTTTAACGTCTTCTTTGTTTTTCTAGTTTTATTGTACCGAATGGCGGATCTTGCGTATATATCGAATACTTTTGATAGTTTTCTATTTTATGGATTTTCTTTGCTGAATGTCATTTTCCTTTTGTTGACAATCATTTTTTTGCACGATATAATAAAAAAATCGGAATAAAAATCAGGATTTTGATACCGGAGGTGATTTTTTTATGAAACAATGCATGGATTCCGAAAATTTGCACCGCAGACTAAAAAAGATTATTGGACAGGTTCAAGCGATTGATCGGATGATTGATGAAGATGTTCCTTGCGAAGATATTCTTTCTCAGATCAATGCTGCCAAATCCGCCCTGCACGGATGTGGCAAGGTTGTTCTGGAAGGTCATATCAAGCACTGTGTTCGTGATGGCATTGAGCACGGAGATGCCGATAAGACGATTGAGAACTTTACAAAGGCCGTCGAGCGCTTTGCAAATATGACGTAACAGTAGATCCGACTTAACAGCATAATTCATAATGATTGTACAATAATTGTGGAATAAATGCGGCAGAGCATTCTGCCGTTTTTTATTTGCCTTTTTTATTCTCTCCCCTTGACAACCTATACCCCTATAGGTATAATATCTTTCAGCAAAGCCTATACCCCCATAGGTATGAATAAGGCTACCACCTATAAATCAAATACGAAAATCAAACACTAGGAAAGAGAGGATTGATGTGCTATGAAAAAGCTCATGCAGAAACTTGAAGATCTGATGGAAATCGGTGGCACGAAAAAGGATATTGCATTTCTTGTCATCGGCGGTGTTGCTGTCATTTGCAGCCTGTTAAACATCCAGCCTTTTCCGTTTGATATCGCCTGGCTTGCGATTATCCTGTGCGGCATTCCAATTATTTTGGAAGCCATCATTGGACTGGTCACTGCTTTTGATATCAAAGCGGACGTTCTTGTATCACTCGCGCTGATCGCTTCTGTCTGTATTGGTGAGACCTTCGCTGCCGGAGAGGTTGCCTTTATTATGCAGCTTGGCGGTCTTCTTGAGGAACTGACCGTTGCCAGAGCGCGCGCCGGTATTGAAAAGCTGGTTCATCTGACACCACAGACTGCACGCGTTTTAAAAAATGGAAAGGAAACCACCATTCCTGCTGAGGCCGTTCAAGTCGGTGATCTGCTACGTGTCCTTCCGGGCGAGACAATTCCAGTGGACGGAATCATTACCTCTGGTCAGACCTCTGTAAATCAGGCCGTTATGACAGGAGAATCCCTTCCTGTCGATAAGGAAGTCGGCGATGAGGTATCCAGTGGAACCGTAAACCAGTTTGGTTCCTTTGAGATGCGCGCCTCCAAGGTCGGTGAAGACAGCTCCATTCAGCGTATGATTCGTCTGGTGCAATCCGCCGACGCGGGTAAAGCAAAGATTGTCGGTCTTGCCGATCGCTGGGCTACCTGGATTGTTGTGATTGCGCTGAGTGCAGCTGCTCTTACCTGGCTGATTACCGGACAGATCATTCGCTCGGTTACGATTCTTGTTGTCTTCTGCCCGTGTGCGCTTGTTCTTGCCACACCGACTGCGATCATGGCGGCCATCGGCAATGCGACGAAACATGGTTTTCTGGTTCGTGAAGGCGATGCGCTGGAGCGTCTTGCAAAAGTAAAGGTAGTCGCATTTGACAAAACCGGAACACTGACCTACGGAACACCAAAGGTTGCTGCTGCAAAGAGTCTTTCTCATCTGAGTGACAGTAACGTATACTACTTGGCCGCCTGTGCCGAACAGCTCTCCGAGCATCCGCTTGGAAAGGCAATCGTAAACTGCTACAAAAAAACAGAAGACGCACGTTCCCTCTCCTCTGCCGCAGACTTTCAGATGATTCCAGGACAGGGTGTGCACGCGATTGTTGACGGCCACGTTATCCTTGCCGGAAACAAAAAACTCTTATCTGCAAATGGTGTTTCCTGCGACAATGCATCAGACGCAGATCGCTACATTACACAAGGCTGTACCATTACTTACATAGCCTGTGACGGTGCATTTGTCGGTTACATCGCACTTTCCGATACACTTCGTGAGGAAAGTGCTTCGATGATTTGCAGCCTCTATGACTTGCAGGCACAGCCAGTTCTCTTGACAGGTGACCATGAAAATGCAGCACATGCCATTGCTGACACGCTGGGCATTCGTGATGTGCGTGCAAACTGTCTCCCTGAGGACAAATTAAACTTTATTGACGAATACCAGAAATCTGGCAGCCCAGTCTGCATGATTGGTGACGGAATCAACGACGCGCCTGCCCTAAAGAAAGCAGAGGTAGGAATCGCAATGGGCGGAATCGGAAGCGATATTGCAGTAGATGCCGCTGATATTGCTCTTGTTGACGATGATATTAAAGAATTGCCACATCTGGTTGCACTCGCAAAACGCATGATGACCACAATCAAGATCAATATGACCTTCTCGATGGCGCTGAACTTTCTTGCGATCACACTGGCCATCACTGGTACATTAAATCCAGTTGTCGGCGCACTGGTTCATAACGCCGGAAGCGTTCTTGTTATCACAAACTCAGCGTTCTTATTAAAGTGGAGAAAGAAAGCCTGACAAAAGAGTTCGAATCCAAAAGCAAAATGCCCCTCAAACCTTTTATCTGGTCTGTGGGGCATTTCTTTTCATTACAATATTTTAATTTTAAAAATTTTAATTAGAAAGACTTATTAGAACACAAAATTTCCATGATCAAACACGGTAACGGTGCTTCCGTCCTGGCAGATACCCTCGATATGCATCTCTCTTGATCCAAACATGAAATCAACATGAGTCATGGAATTATTTGCTCCTGCTGCGGCAAGCTCCTTGTCTGTCATCTCGGTGCCGCCCTTTACATTCATCGGATAGGCGCGACCAAGTGCCAGATGGCAGGATGCATTCTCATCAAATAACGTATTGTAGAACAAAATTCCGGTATTCTTGATCGGAGAATCGTAGCTAATCAGCGCAACCTCGCCTAAATAGCAGCTGCCCTCATCAAACTCAACGAGGCTTTTTAATACCTCCTGCTCCTTCTTTGCGCCGTAATCGACAACCTTTCCATCCTTAAATTCAAGCCAGAAATCCTCGATCAGCTTTCCACGGTAGCTAAGTGGCATAGACGCATACACTCTTCCGTTTACACCAGTCTTAAGCGGCATACAGAAATTCTCTTCGGTCGGCATATTCGGATTGAATAAAACGCCTTTCGTGGAATATTCGCAGCCACCGCCCCAGATATGGTTCTTAACCAGCTCTACCGTCAGATCGGTTCCAAGCTCGTTTGTAAAATGAAGTGCCTTGAAATTATACTCATTTAACTGCTTTGAATGGCCCAGAATCTCTGCATTGTGCTTGTTCCATTCCTCAACTGGATCGTTGTCCTCGCTGACACGCACACTCATTAAAATGGCATTCATCAGCGCCTCAATAGCCTCATCCTCTTTCTTATCTGGGAAAACTTTCTTTGCCCAGCCTGCGCTTGGCAGTGCAACGATGCTCCACTGACCGTCATTGTTCATCGTATACTTCTGTAATGGCGCATTCTTCTTGCTGTATGCGGTCTGAACGCGCTGAATCTTCTCTGGATCAATGTCCTTCATCAAACCTGGTGTATCGGAAATCACATGAAGGTAGCAACAGCCCTTCTTCTGCTCCCAATCGAGCATATCATACTTCCACTGAGGAGTCTCCTCGAGTGTCTCGGTACTTGCATACTGATAATCCATCAGATTGTTCTGCTCATCATGCCAATTTACTTTTACATAACCAGCGCCTGCCTCGTATGCTGCCTTTACACACATTCTTACAAACTCATAATCTGCTACGGATGCGCCGATTACAAGCATCTGTCCCGGCTGAACATTTGTGCCGCTGACAACTGCCAATCTGGCATATTTTTCTAAAACTGCCTTGCTTGCCATTTTTAAACCTCCAATTTTACCATTCTGCCCTCTCTGGACAGACTCTTTATTCAGTATACCAGATCCTTTCCCAATTTGGAATATTAAAAAACATTTTATAAATTTCCATTCACTCAATAAAAATATGCATTGACTTCAAGTGTGCTTAAAGCGATATAATACAGTCAACAACTAGAAATAGGTGACATGTATTTTATTACGAAAAAATTTAAAACGGAAAGGAAGTATTTATTATGGAAAAAATCACTGCTGAATCAAAATTAAAAGTTGCTCTCGTGACAGGAACCGATCACGGCGTTGGACTTTCTCTTGCAAACAAGCTGCTTGACCGTGGCTATTTTGTGATTGCCCTTCGCTTAAACGAAGCGGAAAATCAGATTGATGTTCAAAAAGCAAACCACCCAAATCAGCTTGCAATCGTAACTGCGGATATTGGAAGCAACGCCAGTGTAACAGCTGCGGCAGCGACCGTAAAGGAACTTACTGACCACATTGACCTGTTAATTAACTGTGCTGGAATTCTCGGCGACATGAGTAAAAACCTTGGCGATGATCTTGATTTTGATGAAGTTTCGCGCGTCATCAATGTAAATGCAATCGGCGCACTGCGTGTAACAAATGCCCTGTCCTCACTTATTTTAAACAGTACCGATAAAACAATCGTAAATATTTCCTCGGAAGCTGGAAGCATCGAAGACTGTGAACGCACCGGCTGGTTTGGCTACTGCATGTCAAAGGCAGCCAACAACATGCAGTCTGCTCTCGTCCACAACAATATTCGCAAATTAGGCGGTAACGTGTTTGCAATTCATCCAGGGCATGTGGCAACTTATATGCGTGGTCATCTCGACACCACCGCAAAGATCACACCTGACGAATCTGCAGACGGAATTTTGCATGTTGTACTGGATACGCCACATC
>CAVFYJ010000026.1:0-34906 GCA_963626545.1 Acetatifactor sp.
GGTTAGGACTTCATGGCGAATGGACAGGCGAATGACTTTTTGCTGTGTTGGTGAACAGTACGCCGCATATAGCATACTGCCCTTGATCGTGCTGGAATTTCGTATCTGCGTTCCAAACCCATTTTTAAATGCCTCTTTGACTTCTTTTCGATTGGCATGATTCTCCATTTTCTCCGGATTATTTGCCTCTGAGTCTGCAAGTACACTTCCATCCTGATCAATCAGCGTAATGCGGTAATCGTCATTCATCTGGCTGCTAAGGGCAATGACCTGTGCTTCTAAATCATCACTCTCCCAGTCAATCGTAGAATCCAGCAGCAACAACACCGGCTTCATATCCTCCATCACGCGATGACTCGCCAGACGGTAATAGGACATGCTAATGACAATGCTGCAGATTGTCATCGCCAGAATCAGTACAATAATAAACCGCTTTACAATTGCCCGTTTCATATGGAGTGCCTCTTTTCTGTTTTTTACTGGCTTACTGATTTTCGAGTGCCTCGTCTTCCTTCTGTGCTGCCTCACTTCGGTCAACTGCAACCGCATTGATCGCTTCCTTCATGATTGCCTGCACTTCGTCCTCGCTCATCTGCATCTTCTTTGCAATCTCAGAAAGCTTTGGCTCACGGCCTAACTCCTCTGCCAGCTTTGTCATAACGACATTTAATACATTGACAGATGCGGTCAGTTTCTCAGCAGTCTGCTCGCTCTGCTTCTGTGCATCGGTGACGTTTTGCATCGCCATGTGAACGGCACGCTCGCGAAGCTGCTCAAAATAAGCTACCGGATCGCCATCTGTAACGGAATGCGCTGCATAATTTTTTAACACCAGTAACAGTGCCATGTTTCCTTCCTGAACCAGATCGGAAATCTCCACGTCCTTTCCGGTATAATTTGCGGCCTCACGCACCACATACGCGAGACTTCCCTCTGCCAGACGCTTTATTGCTTCCTCATTTGGAAGGCTCTTTAACAGGGACTCTATTTCTTCATTCGTACACTCCGGAATCGCACTTAGTTCATCCAGATACATCTGATAAAACTGATTTTCCATAACCTAATTAATTGCCTTTCTGTAATTCGACTGCTTTTACTGCCAAATGACTGTCCCGTGAACAGTAACCTTGGGGAAGTGTTACATCTGTTCATCAAACATGCAGACGTTTCATAAACTTAAAGACTGTGGAATGCTCCATCACAAGCGGCTCATTGTGCGCAAAGAATATCACACCATCTGCCGGTGCCAGAATCTCCTCTTTCACATCGCCTTCAAGCGGATCGATGATCTGTGCCAGCACATCGCCTACATGCACCTCTTCGCCTGCACTTTTGCGGCGAAGGAAAACACCGGGAACATCAGACATAATACTTACAAGTTCTTCCTCGCGAATGGTAGTGGAAATAAAACCGCCATGACAGTTATAGCGTAAAATTCCCATGCGGTTTAAGAAGCGAAGGATCGCGGATACTGCCTGTTTCGCACTCTGCTCATCAATGCTGTCTGTCTTATTCGTGTATACGGAAAATGCGTTGCTCTCCCATACCTGCCAGTTATAATTTAATGTTGTCGTATCGATTGGGCGCGGCTTTCGGATGACGACATAAGGAAGTCCAAACAAATTTGCAAGACTGGCATTTTGATAACCCGTCTCCATCATGCGCACATGCGCCACAAAATCACCCGGAATGTAAAAGCTGGCAAGCTGAATGCCATGCTCATAGCCTTTTACTGCCTCAAACAGACCAGCTGCAATGCGCTGTGTTGTCTCACCCAGATTATAGCCGGGAAACATACGATTGATGTCCGTATTGTCGGACGGCCAGAAGCGTTTTCCGACATTCATCGAATAGTGATTGACGGATGGAATTACAGTAATTCGCTTGCCTGATGCGATTGCTCCTTTTTGCTCAAGTTCTTTCAAACGCTGCACCAGCTGGGAACAGATATAAAGCTGCTGAACTTCATTTCCACGGATTGCACCAACGATGCATGCGCTCTTTTCGCCCCTTCCGAAATGATAGCCATACATATGCATGTCCTGACGGTATGGGGATTTAAATGTATATAACGACTCTTTAATCATTGTTTTCTACGCCTCCAAGTATTCTTGCCAAAAGTGAACCTTCCGATACAATCGGATGCTCACGCAGTGTAAAGACCATGCCGTCCATAGGCGACTCCACTCTCTGGCGAACGGTTCCGGATATCGGTTCAAGAACTTCACCGATGCACTCACCCTTTTTGACACTGCCCCAGTGCTTTACACATGGCACAAAAATACCCGTGCTTTCTGCATTGATAAAGCCGACGCAGCCATCTGTGGAAACGATTGGCTTCTTTACAGTCTCAACATGAGGGCCATCCCAGATGCCAAGCTGTGCCATCAAATGGAAAATGCCATCTGTCAGCTGATGACAAAACGACTCTGTGATGCGCAGCCCAACGCCCATCTCTACAACAAGTGTCGGTGTATTTCGCACGTTCAGACTATATGCAAGCGTTGATTCCAGTACCGTTGCTGCCGCATGAATCCAGATATAATCGACATTTAACTCTTTTGCAAGCGGCAAAAGCGTATCAACTGTCTGTTCATTGATACGTACCTGCGGAATTTCTCTCAAAAATACATTGCTTGCGTGAATGTCAATGCAGACATCTGCGCCAACGATATCTTCTACGATTTTGGATGCTGCATATTCTGCCATATGACCATTCTCACTACCCGGAAAGATACGGTTTAAATCCAGGTCAAACATCGGAACGCCTCTTGTCAGACAGTCCACTCCTAGTGGATTTGTTGCCGGATATACATCAACAATTCCCTTTAAGCAGGATGGATTTTCGTTGATTCTTCTGATAATTTCATAGCAGACATACTGTCCTTCAAGCTCATCTCCATGCGTTCCGGTGACGATACAGATACGCTTTTCCTTTCCTGTCAGCACCTCCGGTGCCAGATGGTTCTTTCGTATTTCCATGGCCTCATCGACTGCGAGACCCACTGATACTACTTTTTCTATCATCGTTTTTTCCTTCTCACATTTTACAGATCGTTTTTGTCTGCGCAGATCATGATTCCTCCCAGACTGTCACAAGCACCTGCTGACTCTGTGATGCCGTTCCCAGAAAAACACCCCGCTCCACCGGACAGTCTGCATAATCGCGTCCGTGTGCAAAGCAAATATAACGATCATCCACAAGACAACCGTTTGCCGGATCTATGCCAAGCCACATTCCGTCAACTGCTGCCTCTACCCATGCGTGAGTGGCTCCTTCTCCAAGCATCATGCCGGAAACATACCGTGCCGGGTAGCCCAAAAGCCTTGCCATTGTCAGATAAATGTGTGCATAATCCTGGCAGACACCCCTATTTTGCAAAAATGCCTGTGATGCAGTTGTCTTTACGTCAGTCGCACCCGGCCTATATTCCATTGCCATTGAAAGTGCCTGATTTAAGCGAATCAGTCCGTCTGCGCCATCTTCTTTTTTTATCTGCTGCTGTGTTAAAAAATTTTTTATTGCATTATCCGGCATAGTCAGCAAAGTCGGATAACGATAAATGGCATCTCTGCCATCTAGGTCCTGCGCGGGGCGTTTTTTGTCATTTACAAACGCAATTCCCTCCACATCAAAAGAAAAGTACTGATGTGCCTCCTTGATGCAGCCAGTACCGATTGTGTTGCAGAAACCGTCTTTATTATAGCGGATATTGCCGTTTGGCGCAACCCTGCAATTTACAGAAAACAACTGCTGCACCCCGTCCGAGGACGGAATGCAGCGAAGTGTATAAAACTGCTGCGTGACCGGCTGGTCAAATTGCAGCTGTGTATGAAAAGAAAACCGAAGCTTTCTCATATGATAAATAATCCCTCCAGACTGTTGATGGCTTCCCGATATGACTTTTGCCACTCTTCATCCTTACCAAGAATCTCACAGAGACGTATTTTGGCACTTTCATCGACAGAAAGTCTGCTCTTTTCCATGCGGTTTTTCAGCTTGCTATACTCTTTTTCGATCTTTGGATATGGCATTCTAAGGCGCAAATACAGATCAAGTCGCTCCATATAACGACCGCACTTCAAAATGTTGCGGCTCGTCTCATCTTCCACACAATCATCGGCACAGCCCCAGAATGCATATAAAAAGTCAAGTACGCGCTGATAGCGATAAAGAGAAAAGCTGCCTGATGCATATTCCTCAAAACAATTAATTGCCATTTGCAGATAACCAAGTGTCTCGCTGCCAATCTCGCCTCTAAGCACAATTCCGTTGTCGTATGCGCGATTTAAGCTGTTGATGATCGAATTTCCGTCGGAGACATCGTTGATATAGCGCGCGATAAAATCGTCCTTAGACTGATAAATATCGGCAATTCCGATGCTCTCACAATACTTTTTATATGCAGTCGGGTCTGCATCCAGCATATTATCGTAAACGCTGATAAACCCCTTCAATGTTGTAAATACGCGCTCGGTATAACGTCCGAGCCAATATAAATGATTTGCTTTTTCTATTGACACAATACCCATGTATCCTTAAATCCTCCTCCCTGAGATGAGTTTACTACAAATGAACCTTCGTTTCTGGAAAAACGAGTCAGACCACTTGGCCATACACGCGTTTCTTTTCCACTCAACACAAATGCGCGAAGATCGGCCTTTCTTGGCACGGCCTGATTGCCATCCATGATCTCCAGATCCAAAAAGTCAATCACTTCCTGTGCAATAAAGCGTCTTGGCTGCTCTTTGATCAGATTTTCCATCTTTTCAAGTCCTGCTGCATCCAGATCGCGCCCAAAGACAACTCCATATCCGCCTGCCTCTGATACATCCTTTACGACAAGCTTTTTCAAATTTTCAAGGATATACGTGCGATCCTTTTCGTAAAATGCTAAATACGTCGGCGCATTTTTCAGGATTGGTTCTTCCTTCAAATAATATTTTATCATATGCGGTACAAAATAGTAAATACCTTTATCATCCGCAACACCATTTCCCGGTGCATTTAAAATAGCTACATTGCCTGCACGATATGCATCCATGATATGCGGTACACCGATCACGGACTCCGGAAGGAAGGTAAGCGGATCCAGATATTCATCCGACAAACGGCGATATACTGCGCCAACGCGCTTGTTTTCACCCATGTAGTCCTTATAGTACAAAACCTGATCTTCCACAAACAGCTCCTGCGGCATTGCAAGCACGGCACCGCTGCGCTCTGCTAAATAGGAATGCTCAAAATAGGCGGCATTGTAGCGGCCCGGTGTCAGAATAACATTGATGCCGCCTGTGTTTACATAGTCCATCGTTTCTTTTAAAAGCTGCGCATAATCGCGGTTATCCATGACGTGGGTTCTGGCAAATGTAGTCGGACATGCACTTCTCGTCAGCTGTCTTGCGATCATCGGATAGGATGCTCCGGACGGGATTCGCAGATTATCCTCCAATATGTACCACGATTTGTCCTTTGCCTGAACAAGATCAATACCGGAAATATGGCTGTAGATGCCTCCTGGCGGCACAATCCCTTCGCACTGCGGCAAATAGCCCTTTGAGGAATAGACAAAATCCTCCGGAATCACACCATCCTTTATAATCTGCTTTTTGCCATAAACGTCACGAAGAAACAGATTGAGTGCGTCGACACGCTGGCGAAGACCCTGATCTAATACTTCAAACTCCTGTTTTGTGATTACTCTGGGAATCGCATCGAATGGAAATAGCTGCTCTTTGAACTCACCATTCTTATAAATACCAAATTTTACTCCATATCTTGCCAGCAGACGATTGATTTCTTCTGTATGTTCTACCAATTCTCGGTACATGCCACCAACTCCTTTGCCTTTTTCTATAGTTCTTTTCCACTTTACCACAAGAAAGCAGAAGAACAAAGCAAAAGACGCCCTAAAAATAGGGCGCCTTTACCTTATACTATAGTATATTATACACGAAAACGATTTCTGTCAAGTATTTTTTTCTAAATGCTTGACAGTATTTTTTTCTAAATGCCGACTATGGTTCCTGTTCACAGCACTCATCTGATTCCAGAAACTCGCAAGTACATTCGAGCAATCATTCATATGCATCCGTTTGCTCAAGAAAAATGCTCCTCCGCTGCGCCAAGTGCAATATCAAGCGCAGTCTTTTCTGGAATTTTTACTGTTACATTCGGAAGCTTCTTCTTTGCCATCTCGGTGATCTGCGCGCAAAAAAATGTATTCTTTACATTGACACTTCCCCATAACCACAAATCAGCTTTCAACTGCTTTGCTTGTCCATCTGCAAAGAAAGCGTCATCCAATTCGCGCTTAATACGATTATCGGACTTTCCTTCCATCTTACAGCAAGTATCCCACACAAGTGCAAAAATCTTCGCTGCACATTCCTTTAAAATTGTCTCAGCTACCGGATCGCCTTCCTCTGCCGCCTGCGCACACAAAACAGCCAAGCCTCCAACCGGACTCTTATCAAGCAGATGATCATTTACATAGACATCGGCCTGCTCCAAGGTCTTAACGCCTGTCGCCTTTGCAATCTTCTCCGCTAAAATTGGGCAGTTGATACGGCCATCCAGCTGATCTGCATATGCCTTAAAGGTCTGAAGTCCGATATCATAAGCGCTTCCCTCATCGCTAAGTACATGATTCCAGCCACCTGTGCGGTACACCTCTCCTGCCTCATTTCTTCCATAACAGATTGCTCCTGTTCCAGAAATCGTGACAAGTACCGGTCCCTTAGACAAATATAAAAACAGTTCACAGTCATTTACCGCCAGAATACGCTCCTTCGCAAAACCCATCTCCTCAAAGATGCTTCTCATCTGCATCTCCTGCTCCTTAGAATCAATTCCGCTGGCCGCAATGCAAATGCCCAGACAATCTGAACTCTTAAGGCTATATTTTGAAAGTGTTGCGTCCATCAAGCGACGATACTTCTCTCTTCCACGTTCATATCCTTCTGTATTAAATGCACAGCCCTCACCTAAATATTCTCCAATCGGTGTCTTATCTGCTGCTGAAAACTTTACTCTTCCGGAGGTTCCTCCTACATCTAATCCTGCGTAAAACTTCATATATGTATCCTACCTTTCCTTAAAAAAATGAGTTGCTTCTATATATAATATAAGTTACCAGCGTTATTAACTGCCAATGTATTATATCATATTTTTGTGTATAAAGATACCCGGCCTGTAAAAGCCGGGTACTATAAATATTTATAATTGCTGCTAGTTACTTTGTAACCTTTAAAGTGTAAACTCTCTTCGTCGGCGTATAAGTATTGCAGTAGATAGTATATCCGTCCGCATTAACCTCCTCGCCAGAGTAATGCCCCTTAAAGTGATGCTCGCATGCACCCGGTCCAAACGTAACACTTGTCAGTCCCTTCGTCATGGTCACATAATCATCAGACAGCACCATCGACTTTCCTGCAACGGTCTCCATGCAGAAATGGTCATTTTCAAGAGTTGCCTCTGCCGGAACGCACAGCTCCATACGAAGCGGCAGTCTCTCAAGGCCATCGGTGTCAATGCTGATCTCAAGTCCATCCTCTAACTCCGTGATGACAACCTGTGTATGCAGATCACTCGTGATCATCAAATCACGCTTCTTGTGATCCATCTGCCACCAGTCGCTTGTCTCCTGTTTCTCCTTCCACGGCAGATAATACCATCCGTTTGCGGTATGCGTCAGAACCGTCTTTCCATCCTGCACATCCATCTCATCCGGAACGAAGTTACGAATCTCGCAGTAGCTCTCACCGATCTTTAAGTATGCCTCCAGACCCTCTACGTTGAAGTAAAGGAATGCACTTCTACCCTTCATAACGGTGTAGGAGTAATTCTCCTTCTTTACGCGAAGCACACCAGCCTCCTTGAAAAGCCTGCGGTAGTTCTTTAAGAAACCGCAATTCTCAAAGGTGTAATCCAGTGTCTTATCGTAGATCATCAGAAGATGCAGACAGTTCGGGGTCTGACGGCCGCTCTCGGTGCAGCCCTTAATGATCTGATGAGCAGCGCCGTCAAAACGTGCATGCTCCTGTGGTGTCAGCTTGATAAAGCCCTCTTCACCATCGTATGCAAGCAGGTACAAGTACTGATACAGGTACTTGTCCATGAAGATCTCCTCGCCCTGATCCTGACGAGTCGAATTCTGTGTAAATACCATATCATTTGGCTCGATGTAGTAAAGCATCATATTTAAGTTGCGCTCTACATAGCCTAAATACTTCACATCCTTTGAGCACTGATACATTGCCATCATCGCATTGTTGACAACGGCATTGTAGTTTCCAGTGGAACGCTCTGCATACTCACCCTCGGAATTGCCATCAATGCCCTCCTGAAGATACAAAACAGTGCGATCCATCAGGCTCTTTGCAAACTCGGCGTCGTCGGCAAACAACTGTGCTGCCTGCATCAGTGCAGCGCAGATGCCCCAGCGGTGGTTCGGTGTATGGAATCCACCATCACGAATCGCCTCGGCTGCCTTTCTCATGATGGCAAGATACTTCTTCTGAAGAAGTGTGGTATCGGCGACATCCTGATACTTCTTCATCAGACGATAGCCATCGTTTAATCGCTTATAACAAAAGCTGGTATCTGGTGCGGAGAAGAAATTGCAGCACGGATAATCAATGTAGCCGCTTTCTCTCTGAACACGAGCCACGCCATCTGCTGCTAATTGCAATGCTTCCATCAGCTTCTCGCTCTTATAGTAGCGGCTCTTGCTGTTGAAATACAGTGCCAATGCCGTTGCCATCATGTAGATGGTTGGCTTTGCCTCGATCACGTCTCCGTGCATCAGTCCATAACATAAATCGTTCTTATCCTTAATCTGCAAAAACAGCATCTCATCGACACGATGTTCCTCGCTGCGAATCAGATAATCAATATAACGCTTCATTCTCTATACTCCTCCAGCCCTTTTCGCTGTTTTTTATTTGCAAAGCTTCAGTGCTTCCATGAAGAACAGAATTGCCAGTGCCTGTCCGTATGGCATTGGAATCAGCTCGATCTGCTTGTAGAAATCCTTGCTCTCTCTTCCCATTGGAGTACCATAGGATACCTGCTCTACCTTACCCTCTTTGTTGACACACTTTAAGATCGGTGCCAGTGCCTTCATTGCAGAATCTGCGCAGGACTTATCAACGATGCCAAGATCAACCGCACGCAGAATACCATATGCGAAACCACAGGTCGCACTTGCCTCTACATAGGAAGTCGGATCGTCTACTAAGGTATGCCACATACCAGACTCATCCTGGAAACGCATCAGCGCATTGATCTGAGCGCGCTCAGCGCCCTCTAAGATACGGCGAACTGCGCTCGGGCACTCAACCATATCAAGGAATTCCGGAATTGCCATGGTAATCCAGCAGTTTCCTCTGCCCCACAGTGCCTCTGCAAAGTTGTGATGACCATCGAAGGTCCAACCGTGGAACCACATACCTGTCTTCTTGTCGGTCAGATACTTTACATGAAGAAGGAACTGATACTGAGCCTCCTCGATGTACTCCTTCTTTCCACGAATACGTCCCATGTTTGCCAAGAACAGTACTGTCATAAACAGGGTATCGTCCCACAGCTCGCCATTGTTCATGGTATCAGAAGTTTTGTGCTGAAGACCGCCCTCCTCGGTACGAACAAAGTCATGCATAATGCTCTCTGCCCACTCGCCACAGATTGCCAGATACTCCTCATTCTTTGTGTACTCTGCAAAATAGGACATCGCAAGAAGAGGGGTTACAGTATTGATATTCTTTCCCGGAAGACCAACTTCCATCTGCTTCTCATAGAAACGCTTTAAAATGTCCAGATACTCTGGCTTCTTGGTTGCCTCGAACAGACGCCAGAATCCGTATAAGCCAACACCCTGGGTCCACTCCCAATGCTGATATCTGCGGATATCGTCGCCCTCCAGATTCTTGGTCTTCATATTCTCTAAAAACTGCTCGTCATCCTCGTACAATACAGTCTGAAAACTTGCAATTACACGCTCTAAAGCATCTTTTACCTGAGCTGCTGTTACATTTTCCATTTTTCCCGCTCCTTTTCTTTTTATTTTGGTGATACAGTCTGCTGTCGCAAACGTATTTTTTTCATGTAAACTGTTACATGCGATGCACAAACTGTTACACTTTACGTCCAGTATACAAAAACAAATTCAAAATATCTATTTAAAATTTGTTTTCTTTTTTGATATTCCTTGCATATTTTGCTGTGAATCAGTATACTGATATTACAGTTCACACGAAATGCGCATTTTTGAATGGCATTACGCGAACGGTAACAATCTGATCGATACTATCGATCGATACTATCACTCTTTGGAGGTTTCAATGGATCATCCACTTCAGCTGAAATATCATCGCAATTACAGCATTATTATAAATGACAGTGACATCTCACTTTACTACTATTTTGACTACGGTGAGCGCTATAAACAGATCAACATGGAGTTCCAACATTCGCACCGCTTCCATGAAATCATGATCCCGCTCTCGCCCGACGCGACGCATTTTATTGAAGGTGTGCCGTACTCGCTCGATGAGGGCGATATCGTGCTGCTGCCCCCGGCCGTGCTTCACCGCACCGAATACCCGGCTGGACCGCCGAGCAAACGTCTGATCATTTCCTTCTGGTACCCAAAGGAGCTTTTTGGCATGGCAGACTACTATCTGCCCCTTCTTTCTATTTTTAATGCCCAGACTCTGATCTTTCGCTTCCCGGAGGAAATACGAAGACCGATTCTGGGCATTCTGGATGAAATTTATACGTTTTCAAGAAATCACGACTATCTGGCTCACCCGGAGCAGCGCCTTGTGATTCATTCGATGTTTATCCAATTTTTGTACGCTATCCGGCAGAATGAAGATAAAAATCTGTACACAAACAAGCCGTCTGGCAATTCGGCAACGCAAAAAATCTATAGCATCGCCTACTACATTCACAACCATTACGAGGAAGAACTGTCACTCGACTCGTTGGCAGAGCAATTTTTCTTAAGCTCCTGCTATCTGTCACACCAGTTTAAAAAAGTGACTGGATTTACACTGATCAGCTACATTCAGAAGGTGCGCATTACCCGCGCCAGAGATTTGCTGCTATCGACCAATCACCCAATCTCGGATATTGCGCAGTCCTGCGGCTTTCAAAGCTTCTCGCAGTTTAACCGGATTTTTCGCCAGACCTACGGACAGTCACCATCTGCGATGCGCGCCAGCTCCACGACGATCACGAGTCAGCAATCAAGTGTGGATTCTTAAGCGTCTTAAGCAAGGTCCTTTAACCACTTGCTTACGGTTTCGGCGTTACGGTTGATAATCAGCTCCTGCGGGAAATCAAGCTCGTCAAGAAGCTTTCTTGCACAGTCATATACACCGACGAAAGCACTGAAATGAGCATCGGAATCAACGCTGATGAAAGTGCCATACTTTTTGCATTTTGCAATGATTTCACGGCAGTTTGCGATGGAGGTTGGTCTTACATGGAAGGTGGCTTCGTTTAACTCGATTGCCTTTCCCAGTCTGCCCGCCTCCTTGATAACCGTATCGTGATCATATGGATACTGTGCGGTACCGCTGTGACCTAAAATGTGAATTTTGGGATTATTTAATGCCTGCATGTATGCATTTGTGTGCTCTTCAACGGTTCCAGCCTTAAAGGTCTGCTCATGGAAGGAAGCCACGATGCATTCAAGGCGGCCTAATGTATGCTCGGACAGGTCAATGTGTCCTTCATAATCTAAAATATTGGCCTCAGCGCCCTTCCACACCTTGATGCCGTGAATATACTCCGGCAAAATTCTCATATTGGAAAAATGCCCCTCATACGGTGCATCTGGCATTGCTGGACCATGATCACTCATATTGATACCTTCTAACCCATTCTCAAACGCACCACGGCAGTTTTCCTCTAATGTGCTGTACGCATGGGTGCTTGCGAGGGTATGGGTATGAAGGTCTGTCTTTATCTCATAATTTCTCATTGTTTGCTTTCGTCCCTTCTATTTTTTCAAAAAATGGTATCTCGTTTTCCTCACCCTTTTTCTTTTCTTTCAAATTTGGTAATAATTCAAAGCGTTCTTCGCTCTGCGCGGATGCCGCCGTCTTTCAATGCTTCAAGAAGCATTACATCGTTATACAGACAATGCATGCGCTCCGGATAATCCGCGTCCTCATGAAAATGGCCGAACATCCAATGCTGATAGGAAATGGAATGCCATACACGACTTAAGATTTCATTTGTCACGGATAAATCCTTGTCTGGAAACCACGCCTTTACCATACACTCTGGTACGGTATGCGTAAAAATCAAATTAAATGTATTGTCATTGGCTGCCAATGCCGCCTTAATATGCTGCTCATCCTCTTTTGTCAGATCCTCGTCAGGCTGCCAGATATCGGGATGATTTTTCTTATAACCTGGTCCTGTCGTGCTGCCTCCAATCAAAAGCATCGAAAATCCTTCGATTTTGCATACGCTTCCTCTTTTGGCATAGTAAATGCCATCTGCCGCTTTTTTTGTCATTGCGGCGTCCACGCTGCATCCAAATTTCTGCAAAAGTTCCTCACGTTCTGTTTCACTGATGGATGGAAGGCGTTTTAGTACCTCGTAATCCTCATGATTTCCGTCAATAAAGAAAACCGGATATGGCAGTCCTTTCATATATTCTGGCAGCTTCATCGCTTCCTCTGGCTGTGTGTCCTTGCGGTTGTCGGTAAAGTCACCGCAGATAAAAAGCGCATGAATGCCAGAAAGCGTTTTCAGTCCTGCCTCCATGGTCTTTTGCCGTTCTGCATTGGACGGAAAATGCACGTCACTGATTACTGCTATCATTTTGTCACTCCTTAAGATGTAGTAAAAAAGCGGGAGCCGTGTAAGCCCCCGCTTTCTGTGTTATTTATTCGCTTATATTGTTGCGATGTCACTATTCAGAACCCCATTCGCAAAATCGCCTCTACGAGGCTTTCTTTTGCTCATGTGGTTACTTCGCCATATAAAATTGCTATGCTGTTTGAATGCAAGCATTCACAGCAAGCAATTTTGCATGGCTCTGAATAGTTACAAATTACTCAGCAGACAGCTCATCATACAGAGCTGCTCTTCCCTCGATAACGTCGTCCAGACCTGCGTTCTTCATATCGCTCATTAACTGCTCCTCTAAGGAATCAAACTCATCTGGCTTGCAGCTGGTCAGTCTGTAAACATACTCGATCAGATCAGTACGAAGCTGTGTACCATACTCATTCTCTGCCTCTGGGTTGGTGGAGAATACCGGATAACGATACTTGCCGATTGCAACGGTATCATAGAAGTTCTCATACCACTCCTTGGAATCGATCGGATCCTTACCCATTGCGCTCTCAACAATACCTTCCTGATCATCCATGAACTTGAAGTGCTTGTTTACGATGTTGTAGTCATCCAGAGTAGTCTTGTAACCCATGGAACTTAACTCATCACCTGTAAATGCAACCGGAACACCATTCTCACTAACTTCATGCTCTGGTGTATAAGCTACGTTCTCAGCATTTGTCGGATCTGCTAACCAGTTCAGGTATGTCATACAAGCATCAACCTTGTCCTCGCTTGCTGCTGGAACCATGATCCACATACCATACATCTGCTCATATACATTACGAACCTCCCCGTTCTCCTGAGTGAAGCACTCAACCGGAACGAATGTGGACTTGTCAAGGTCATTGTTCAGAATATGGATGTTATCCCACTGAGTGGAGTTATCATCCAGGAAGAATGCAACCTTACCAGCTGCGATATTTGCCTTATATACAGACTCATCTGTATCAGTAGCGAAATCCTGTGAAATAATACCATCGTTGTACAGAGTATTCAGTTCCTTGATACCGTCTAATGCGCCATCATGAACAACTGCATAGTTCTCGCTGTAGGTATAAGCATCCTTATCATCCTCGAATGTTACGTAGGAACCAACGAAGTTTAAGTATCCCTTCTCTGTATCCTGACGTCCGCTCATGCCCCACGGAATCATATCCGGATATGCTTCATGAATCTTATACAGATCCTCGATCAGTTCTTCCTTTGTGGTCGGAACCTCAAGACCTAACTCATCCAGAATGTCCTTACGAATGTAAGCGGTGTGACGCGGATTCTCAGTTCCTCTCTTGGAAAGAAGTGCATACTGAGAGCCCTCATACAGACCCATATCCTGAACCTCACCAGCATACTCCTGAATGTTGGTTCCGATAGTCTCATAAGCCTCTGTCAAATCAGCCAGACCGCCAAGGCTTGCGTAGTTTAAGAAGATACTCTGATCATAGGTGAACAGGATATCCGGTGCATTTCCACCAGTCATCATGGTGTTTAATACATCGTTGCTGGTAGATCTTGGAACAGCTACGAACTCAACCTGGATACCCAGATCTGCAACCTGCTCATTGATCCACTCGCTCATCTTGTTGTCCTCGATGGTCATACCCTGTGGAGCATCTCCACGGTCCCACAACATAACACGGATAGTAGTGGTCTCATCTGCCATTGCCGGAATCACGCCCATGCTGGTGACTGCCATTGCTGCGGTAAGAGCTACTGCAGCTGATTTTCTCATCTTTCTCATTGTAAACTCCTCCTAAAAAAGTTTTCTATGATGTCACTGCCTGTCTGGCAAAAACCAGACAGCGCAGACATTCACTAAAAAATACTTACTAAAAAAACTTACTATGAAATAAAACTTTGTTTTGTAACGAAACGATCAACCCTTTACTGCACCCAGCATAATACCCTGAGTGAAGAACTTCTGGATGAACGGATATACAACTAACATTGGGGTCATGGACAGTGTAATACTTGCTGCCTTGATATTCTCTGCTACCAGCTCAGTCTTACCACTCTCCTCTGTGCTGACATTTACAGCCTCGATCATCTGCTTTAATGCCATCTGAACGGTATGAAGGCTGGTCTTCTGTACATAGTACAGCTGATCATCAATACCATTCCAACGACCTACTGCATAGAACAGGCAAAGAGTTGCGATGGTCGGTACACAAAGCGGAATTGCGATACGATACATGATCTTGAACTCACCACATCCATCGATACGAGCTGCCTCATACAGAGAATCATCAATACTTGCAAATGCAGTACGCATGATGATCATGTTGTAGACACTCAGTGCACCCGGGATAATCAATGCCCAGATGGTATCAATCATACCGAATGACTTGATGTTTAAGTAGTTCGGGATGGTACCAAGGTTTAAGTACATTGTGATAACACAGAACAGATTGACAATCTTTGTACCCTTCAGACCCTTTCTGGAAAGCGGGTATGCAAGCAGGATGGTCATGATCATATCAACTGCGGTTACGACTACCATCAGGACGATGGAGTAGCCGAAAGAACTTACGAATGTACCACTCTTTAATGCTCTTGCGTAAGCATCTACGTTAAAGCCGATTGGGAAGATGAATACCTCACCCTTATTGATTGCATCACGGCTCGAGAATGACATGGAAATGACACGGAGTACCGGGATGATTGCAATCACACTGATTAAGATGAAAAAGATAACCCAGAATGTCTGGAATCGACGATCTTCTTTTGTTTTTAATCCGCCCATTACATGACACCTCCCTGTCCCATTTTCTTAGCGATCTTATCGAAAACAAGTACCATAGCGATACCGATTACAGACTGGAACAGACCAACTGCGGTTGCGTAGTCGAAACGGCTCTTTCCAATACCGATTTCGTATACATATACACTAAGTACGTTAGATGCATCCTTTACCATCATGTTACTCATCATGTAAGGACGATCGAATGCGATGTTGATGACCTTACCAAGCTGCATGATAAGCAGTGTGGAGATGGTCGGCATAATCTGAGGAATAGTTACATACCAGATACGCTGAAGTCTGGTTGCACCATCGAGGTAAGCGGCCTCGCTCTGTGACGGGTCGGTTCCCATAAGGGCTGCCAGATAAATAATAAGGGAATAACCGGCGGACTGCCAGATACCCATTACCCAGTAAATAACACGCCACCAGATGGTGTTTGTTAAGAACGGAACAGTCGGTACACCAAAGATACCAAGTACGCCGTTTAACAGACCGTTTGCAGAGAACAGCTGAGTACTGATACCTGCGATAATAACCCAAGAAAGGAAGTTTGGCAGATACAGGATGATCTGAGTCATCTTACGGATGCCGGTGCTTCTTAACTCATTTAAGAACAGTGCAAGGAAAATCGGGAATGGGAAACCAATAATCAAATCACCGATGTTTAAGATCAAGGTATTCTTTACTGCAAACCAGAACTCACTCGATCCGAACGCCTCCTTGAAGTACTTAAATCCTACCCACGGAGACTCCCAAATTCCTTTGAAAATGTTATACTTCTTGAATGCAACAACAATGTACAGCATCGGCTTATACTTAAAACAGATCAGCCAGATGATCGGTACCAGCATCATTACATACAGCTGCCAAGTATTTCTTAAGTAAGTCTTCCAATTGACCTTCTTCTTTGCTACACCTGGCGTATTTTTGTTTGCCATGTCCGCAGCCCTCCTATTTTTTATTTTCTTCAGAAACTCTTCATAACTGATAGTCTGATTATAACAAAAACAGAAGCGAAAATGCTATGCGTATTTGGTTTCTTTCGCATTGAAACCTTGCATTTTTTGCTTTTTTATTTGCACGATTTTCACATTTTGCCGAAGAAAGGCATTTGTACACTTGTGTTTTTTGTCGTTAAATCAGTAAAAATGTCTTAATTTCAAACGGTTTGATCTCAAATCTGGCTTTTTGCCCATCAAACTCCGTCATTTTTTCCTGTTTTTCCATCAGATCGCATTCCCATACCTGCTGTGGCATCAGGCCTGATACATCCCAAGTTACATTGGTACGGACGCCACTCGACTCATACATACGCACGATCAAACCACTCTCATCCTCGGCGCGCTTTACAGAGGTCACGATGACATTCGGTGCCGATACCTCACACATGGAGTAGGATTCAGAGGATACTGCATCTGGTGTTGTCGATCTTGCAGATATTGCTTCTGGTGTTCTTTCAGATACAAGTACGGCGGATGGTCTTACTGCAGAAAGAATCGGCTTTTCATTTAATAAACCGGCTTCCTGTACCACTTTAGCACTTCTCCAGTCGCCCATATGCGGCATCAACGCATACGTCAGCTCATGTACACCCTTATCCGCATCCGGGAATGGGAAGATACCAGAGGTCAGAAGTGTTAAGCCAAGTGAACTATCCTCGATGGAATAACCATAGCGGCCATCGTTTAACAGTGCCACACCGTATCCTGGCTCGGACAGATCGACAAAACGATGGGCGCATACCTCAAACTGAGCGCGCTGCCAGCTGGTATTCTTATGCGTTGGACGCTCAATCACACCATACGGAATCTCACAAGCTGCCGTTCTGGTCATCACATCGAAATGGAACTGTGCCTTTACAAGCTGCTGCTCTTCATGCCAATCCATCTTCGTCTTAAAGTCAATGCGTCTTGTATGCGCAAAAAATACAATATCCTGCTCAATCGTAGAAGACTGATAGGAAAGCGTGGTGTGAAGCACAGCGCAAACATCGCCAGACTCCGTTAACTGACACGGCTTTGCTGCTGTCATCTTCCAGTGCTTTCTTGTATAGTAGGACTCCACATTCCATGCATCGTAGTCCTTCGGGATATCCTCGTAAACAACGATCTCATTTCCAACGGTATCACTCTCGATCAGTTCACGCTTTGCTTCCTTATCATAGAGAGAGGTGATCTGGCCCAGCTCATCCCATGAAACCACATACCAAGGAGTCTCAAGAGTCTGTGCATCACGAAGGATGAATTTTGCTGAGGACTGAGTCTTTGCCTGTTTGGATGTTGTTGCCTCTGCACTGTTTGTGTTTTGTGCCTTGTCTGTGGTTTCCGATGTATCTTTCTTTGTCAAGCGAACGCTTCCCTTTGCCGGAAGTGCTGCTGTCAGAAGAAGTGTACCATCCTTCATGCGCTGTGTGTCGCTTACATTTGTAAAGGAAAGAATGCTTTCATCAAAGTCTTCACTCAATTTTTCATCAGATAATAAATCAGACGATGATGCTACATTGATGCCATATTCTTTTTGTGCCTGTGCATCCAGTGCAATTACCTGCTCTGCGGCAAAACCAAGCGGATTCCATACGATGATGCCAGCGTTTGATTCTGAGATTTCAGACTCTTTGGTTTCTTCAGATTCCTCAGATGCTGTCAGCTCTGCTAATGCCTGTCTGATGATTTCCTCATCCATCGCCTTGATCTTTGCGTAGTCGATATCAGACTGCTCATAGACCTCGCCAATCGCAGAACCCGGCAGAATATCATGGAACTGATTTAATAACAGAAGCTTCCATGCCTTATCCAATGTTTCCTTTGGATAGATATACTGATTTTCAGTTGCGTTTGCACGCTCGCTTTCACTCTTGCCTATATTTTCACTTTCCTTTTTCTTATTCATCCACCAGGAAAGTGCTGCCAGCCACTCGGCCTGCTGATTCTTGTTTTCGCAAATGCGGTTGTTCTTCTTATTCTCTGCGACGGAGCTGAAGGTGCCACGATGGTACTCCAGATACAAATCGCCATACCAGGTGTTCAACTTCTTATTCTGTAAGTTTTTATCCAGTACCTGCAAATATTCCTTCAGACCAGACAGCTTTACCTTCGGAACACCCGGAATACCGTAAGCGAGACGTCTGCTCTCCTCAAGCATTCCCTCGGTTGGACCGCCGCCGCCATCTCCATAACCATAAATTGTCAGAACGGCATCGTTTAATTCCTTGTTACGGTAGTTCTGCCAGGTTCCCATTGTCTGACTGGCATTCTGTCTGCCATTGTAAGTTACCTCGCGCACTGGTTTTTCAAAGCGCTCTGGGTAGGTTTCATAATTCTTTGTCGTAATATAGAGTCCGGTCACGCGGCTTCCATCAATACCTTCCCACAAGAATGTATCGTCCGGCTGCTGATCGGCATCGTTCCAACCCATCTTAGTTGTCAGGAAATAGCGGATACCGCTTCGCTTCATGATCTGCGGCAGCGCACCTAAGAAACCAAATGCATCTGGCAGCCATAAAATCTCCTGCTCGTCAACACCAAGCTCTTCCTTGAAGAACTTCTTTCCATATAAAATCTGACGAATTAAGGATTCTCCGCTTGTTAAGTTGCTGTCCGACTCGAGCCACATTGCGCCGTCCGCCTCCCAGCGTCCTTCCTTCACACGTTCCTTTACCTGCTCAAAGATTTCCGGTGCTTCTTCCTTTACATACTCGTACAGCTGCGGCTGGCTCAAGAAGAAACGATATTCCGGGTAACGCTTCATCAGATACAGCACAGTGGAAAAGCTGCGGACTGCCTTCTCTTTTGTCTGGCGAAGCGGCCACTTCCATGCAACGTCAATGTGCGTATGGCCGAGTGCATAGACAGTCGGACCATCCATCTCCCACTCTTTCTCGTACAGATTTTCCTTCAACCATGCACTGGCTGCGGTTAAGGAGACACGGTACGCATCACTTCCCTTTACACGAAGATCTAACAGATCGCCTGCCTGATTTAAAATCTCAAGCAGCTTTCTTCTCTTTTCTTCCTCCGGGCGCATCTGCTTTGCGGCCTCGAGCGGAAGCTTCATATCATAATAAAGTGCCTCTGCTTCTGGCTCCTTTGCAAACACCTTTATATATAAGAAGTTACTCTTTCCAGAGCTGTTTACATATGTATACAAGCGAATGTCATAGGTCTCACCCGGCACCGCACTGTCACTCAAAATTACCTCATGGTGATTCAAATCCATCGCGCAAGTCAGCACACCATTTACATAGACCATAATCTGCGGATTGTCGGTATTCCAGATATCATCGGCACCGGTATCCAGTGAAAAGCCCACCATGCGACCTGCCATCGCCTCGGTCAATGTTACGGAAAACGCAAAAATTGCATGATAATCCGGTCCGCCCCATGTATCGGAGCAATCAAATACGGACCAGTTGCCGCAATCCTCCAACACGCGATTTCTCTTTGCATAACCCTTTGTGTGTACATCGTCCAGACTTGGCGCTACACCATATTTTTTATTTTCATCTTCTTCGCTGATAGCATCATTATTGACATCATCTGCCATCAGATCCAGAAAGCGCACCTGTGGAATCACTTCTAATGTACTGCGTCGCTCACTGTTTAAGCGGTTCACGTATGCTTCCACACGATTTAAATAATCAAGCGGTCTCATCTTTTCCTCCCAACGAAAATCAAGGGCACATTTCGCCCCTGACTTGTAACTATTCAGAGCCATGCAAAATTGTTTTCTGCGAATGGGGTTCTGAATAGTTGTTACATTTATTTATAATCAAGCAAACAGAATCGGATTGGCAATCGCAATGTTGTTCTCGCCGCCATCTGCGACAAACACAACCCATGCAGCATCGCCAAAGTCAAACGCATCAGTCGTTACGTCATAGGCAAAGCCACCCTCTGCTACACTCATCTTTGCGCTGATCTCAGCCTTCTTGTCTACTCCTGTGTACATCCAAAGATGATTGATCGGCTTCTTTGAGAAGACATGAACGGACAGTATGCCAGTCTTGTCGGTAAGCACTGTCTTCTCGCCGTAGGAAGCACCATTTACACTTGCTGTCACGAGTGGTCCGTTGCTGATAAAGCTATGACCCTCGCGAATTGCCTGAAGGATTTCCTCTGGCTGATTCTTGCCATTTGTATGTACATAGTTGTGAATGTCAGACGGTGTGTTGGACTGCTCTACCCATGCTAACAAACGCGGCCATACTTTCTTGTACAGCTGAGTCAGATAGGCAACCTTATCGTTCATCTGTACCGGATAAATCTCTGGATGATTCATGACGGTATCCATCAGCCAGTCTAACCACTCGGTCATGCCAAAGTAATCATCACCATAAATATTATGTGTATCGCTTCCGGTTGTTGCGGTCAGGCGCTTGCCCTCCTCTAACAGAGACAGCCACTTTTTGAATGCCTTCGCGTTGATCGTGCCGGATGCAAACGGAGTCGCACCATTCCAGATCTCGATGGACTCAAAGATCTCAACCATATCCCAGAACTCACTGTTGTAGCGGGTAGAAAAGCTTACATCAAACGGATGATTTACCTGCGGAAGACCGCCCTTCTCACGAATCTCGGTGCAAATGCGAATAAACTCGTTGCGAAGTTTCTCGGTTGTGCGATCTTTTCCATTTGGAATGTCATAGATCACATCATCGTCCACGCCAAGCTGAAGCACATGACCGTTAGAGGTAGAAATTTCCTTAGAAACAATCGGAACAAAGTTGTGGTTCTGCTGTCTCCACTCATCATGATTCAAGACATTGTGGTGATCGCTCAGTGCACCAAACTGCATACCAAGGGACTTCATGGAACGGCAGATCTGCTCCGGTGTCTCGATAACTGGATCAGTTCCGCCGTATGCTGGGCTGCTGTATACGCTGTGATGATGAAGATCACCTGCCATCCAGCCATTATCGGTCAGATGTGCAATGCGGATAAGCTGTGCGGTTGCCGTGGTTGTGTTATTCTTTGTGATTTCAAACGGTACAAGTACGGTACTATACTCCGGTCCGCAAATCACTTCTGCCTCATAGCTTCCGCATGGCAGCTTCACAGATAAAGTACCATCCTCCTCGGTCACGAAACGGCGAAGGGAAAAACGGGTACGAATTTTATGCTCCTTGTTATCCCAGATCTTTGCCTGTGCCACGATTGGGCTGTCGTTTTCTGTTACGGTAAGTGCAAGTGTTCCAAACTCAGTGCCCGGTGATTGCAAATTATAGTAATAACCTGCCTGAGCGGCGCAACGCTGCAAGAACTGCATCGTATTTAAGAGTTCCTCTGGATCTAACTTTGCCAGTGGTTCCTGCGATTCGGATGCCATCTGTGCATCTTTTCCATTCTCTTTTGTGTTCTTTGCCTCTGCTTCTTTTTCTTCTGTTTCCTGTGTGGTTTCCATTTCCTTCCAAAGCTCAATCAGCTTATGAATCTTCATTGTTTTTTTGCCTTCTCTCTTCTGCCTTTTTTGATTACTCAATCACAATTGCTTCTAATTCCGGTCTTGCGGCCTCACCCTTGAAGCCCTCGATGACCAGATCCTTACAATCCTGTGCGTGGATAGCCTCGCCGAAGCACTCGCGCTCCTCACCCTCGAAGGTAACACGGCTGTTTCGGATGGTGACACCGTCTGCTCTTCTCATATAGAAGCCAGCGCTCGGAATCTCCTCGATCTTCTGACCAAAACCTGGTCTTAAATCGTAGAGTCCCTTCGGCCACTTGCTCTTGGAATGAATCTTTACCTTTACATCCTCGAACAATACGTCCTCGATGTGATTTCCATTGCTTCCGGATAAGAATACACCGTTCTCGGAATCGCAGGTAATGTTGCGGAAGGTAACACCAGAAATATGACCGGACTGCTTCTCTGGTACACGGTTATGTGTTGTGATGCTGATCGGCTCACCGCATCCCCACCAGCAATCAGCAAAGCGGCGTGTTTCAATGATGATATTGGAGAACATCGCATTCTTTACGTGACCGCCATCACGAATCTGGATGGAAATACCACGGTTGCTTCCGCTGATGATGCAATTGTTTACGGTCAGATTCTCGAAATCTCCAGTACCCTCGGTTCCAATCTTTAATGCTGCGGAAGTGGAAATAAGTGTACAATCGCTGATTAAGACATTCTTTGTCGGGCCATATTCCATGTTTCCTGCAGAGCTCTTTAAGCAGATACAGTCATCGCCGCACTCGATATGGCAGCCAATAATACGGACATTTGTACTGTGATCTGGGTCGATACCATCAGAGTTTGCAACATTCAGATCATTTAAAATGCGGATGCGGTCAATCAATACATCGTCGCAGCCTGCGGTATGAAGTGTCCAGAAGGAGACATTGCGAATGATGATGTTGGTAAAGTTAATGTGGTTACAATGCTCTACATAGATAACCGTCGGACGCGGATAGAAATCGCCAGTCACATAGTATGGACTAACCTGCTTTACAAATGCAAATGCATTTCCGTCAATCACACCATCTCCGGTGATTGCCATGTGATCGGCATCCTTTGCGTAGATAAATGCGTAAGATGGCTTTAAGGTAACAGGTGTTCCCTCGATCTTTACACCGTTATCCTTCTGGCCTTCATTCGGATGGAAGTAAGTGGTCAGATCGCTGTGCGCCTTTAACACACTTCCTCTCTCCAGATGAAGATCAACATATGGCTTTAAAATAATAGAACTGGAATAATAGGTCTTTCCACTTCTTAAAACGACCTGTCCGCCTCCTGCTGCGCTGCACTCGTCAATTGCTGCCTGAATGGCTGCGGCATCGTTTGTCACACCATCGGCCTTTGCACCATAGTTTAATACATCGTAAATCATAAGTTGCCTCCCTAAATATTTTGAAAAACTTAAAGGAGCAAGGGCATTAACACCCTTGCCCCCTTAAATGAGTTTCCTAATGCTATGTAAATTTGACTTGCTTTGACAACACTACATCTCCGCATTACTCTGCGGACAGCTTGCTTAACTCGCCTGTCTGCAAATTGTAGCTGTAGGTCTGTACCTCTGCCTTCTTATTGTCTGCTTCCTTTGCTGTGAGAATAATGTAATCTTCCATTGCATGTTCAACAGACACAAGCTCAAGTGAATCATCGGGTTCAAAAACAGTTTCCAGCTCACTTCCGTTTGGACGAACTCTTGCAAGATTTCCATCATACAGGCCATAGACCCAATTTCCATTTCCACAAAGACCAGATGGATCCGATACGCCATCAAAATCAAGAAGAACAATCGTGCCAACATCCAGATTGCAGCTGTACATCAGCTCTGTCTTTGTATCATAATAGATCAAATACGATCCGATTACCTGTGCCCATGCCACATCTCGACCATCATCAATGCCAAGCTCTAAACGCTGAGTGTATGTATGCTGGTAATCACTTCTTGTAATGTCTCCATCCGTATCCAGATAATAAACCATACCTTCACCGAACGTAAGGAATCGTTCAATATATGGGTATGCGGTTCCCTCTGGATTTCCAGTCATCGAATACTCACGATTTTCGGAGAAAATACTGCCATTCATAATATAGGCTTCCTCACCAACATTCTGTGCACTCAACTGTAAGTCGGTACCATCAAGCTGCGTACTATATGCATTTAACACGTTATCCTGATAAGCAAGCATATAGACACGATAGCCAATGATATTAAAGCCCGGTGTGTTCACAGCTACCTGTGCAGCTCCCGTCAGATCACTCTGATTGGTATACAGTGTATCAAATGCCTCATCAAAGTTTGTATACTTTGCATAGATGCAACCAGAAGAAACGTCTGGAAGCAATGTATAGCTTTCATTTGAGAAAGACGGATACTTTGCCTTTGCTGCCTCATGATATGGATTGACCTCCTCAGAAACTTCCTCAGAAGATTCTGACTCTGTTTCCTCTTCTGTTTCAGATTCGATTTTGGTTTCTGCAGTTTCCGTCTCAGATTCTGCTTCGTTTTCTAATTCAGCAATCTTTGACTCTGCTTCGGATTCTGATTCTATGGTTTGTTTTTCTGTTTCATCAGTTTCCAATTTAACAGTCTCGGATTCACTCTCTGATGCTAATTCAGATTCATTTTCAGAACTAGACTCACTCTCTGAATTTTTCTCTGTCTCCTGCTCAGATATACTCTCTGTCTCAGATTCAGACTCCACTTCTGCAACCGTCTTTGTTTGTGTTTCAAGCTCAGACTGTACAGCCGGTTTATCCTGCGTTTCTGCTTCTGTTTCTGCTTCACTGGACAAATTTTCTGCACTATCAGATACAGCAGCTGTATCAGCTGCTGTACCATTCGATGTTTGATTAATTAATTCGCCGTCTGCGCCTGCTTCACTATCAGCACCGTTTTCGGCATTTTCATTGTTATTTTGTGTACTACTACTGCTCTCTTCGGCTGAAGATGATGTTGTCACTGCATCTGACTCAGAAGAGCTTTCCTTCTCAGATACCGGCTCACTTGATACCTCTGCCTTGGAATCCTCGTCAGAAGACTGTTCCGGCAACTTGGTACCTTCTGTTTTACTCGGCTGATTGCCAGCAGAGAACTGTTCGTTCAGCGTATTTACAAGTTCGCCAAGATGACCAGTCGCCGCAAGGATTGCTGCTGCAAGCGCAACGGAAGAGACAAGAACCAAAAGTACAAGCGGCACAATATGACGTTTCTTCTTTTTTGCTGGTTCATAGGTTTCTTCGTCTACGTCAACATAACGGCTGACATCTTCCTGTTTCAAATCATCAATAATGGCTTTTTCATATTCGTAAACAGAGTCATCTACAAGTGTTGCTCTCGGCATACGCTTTGTGTTTTCCTCTGAATTCTCAGAAGAATCTATATCTGCGGACTCATCCTCTTCAACCTGCGAATCATTGTCACCCTCATCGGAATAATTGTCGTCTAAATAGTCATCATCCGAATATTCCTCATCAGAATACTCATCTTCTGAATATTCATCGCTGAGAGATTCCTCCTCAGGTGTCAACGCTTCAGCTGATTCAGCTTCTTCTGAACGATCAGAATCATTTAATTCGTCTGATTCATCCGATTCGGTTGATTCCGAGGTCGTTTGCTCTGTAGCTTCAGATTCCAACGTTTCTGTCTCTGCAGTCTCTTCTTCAGACGCTTCTACTACTTCGTTGGTTTCATCTGATTCATTTTCATCTATGATACTCTCAACAGCTTCACCATTCTCTGGATCTGCCGTTTCACCCTCATAAGAATCTTCTTGCGAATTTTCATCAACTTCTTCTGAGATATCTCCTTCTGAAACTTCTTCCTCTAGAGTTTCGCTCTCCTCTTCCTGACGGATCACTGGCTCAGAAGTATTGGTCAGCTTCGCACCGGTCTTTAAAAGAGATGCGACAAAGTTATCTGCGGAGGTTTCCCACTCCTCATCATCTTCGTCCTCTTCCTCCTCAAAGAATTCCTCTGCTTCCCCTTCCTCTGCCCATTCTTCATCGGCAGACTCAGATTCTGCTTCAGTTTCCTGATCAGAATAATCCTCAGCGTCAGCGTTTTCTGCTGCTTCAGTTGTTTCGGTTGTTTCTGATTCTTTTGGTGCTTCAGTTGTTTCGGTTGTTTCTGATTCTTTTGGTGCTTCGGTTGGCTCAATTGCCTCTGGCTCATCCTGCTGCTTTTCCAGATCCTGAACATTCTGCGCCATTTCCTTTTGCAGAACATCCATCTCTTTTTCCAGCTGTTTGACCTCGGCAATCTCCTTTTGAATATCCTTTTGTATGGAGCTTTCTGACTTATCAGAATTATCCTCAATCGAAGCTTCCTCAAACTGCTCGGATACCGCAGCAGTCTCTGCCTCCCACAGTTCTTCTTTTACTTCAGCTGTTGCTTCCTGTACCTTGGAAGATTCTTCCATTGGAACCTTCTGAATTCGGCTCTGTGTTTCCTTTGCCTGCTGCAGTAGCCGTGCAAATGCAAGATCTGCCTGCATCTGAGGTGAAGACTCCTGCTCTGCCGGTGTCACTTCCTGTTCCTGAGAAACTGTCTCTGTTTCCTCGATCAGCTGCGCATCAGATGCCTCATTGGAAGTTTCACTAGGCTTGTCATTGGAATCATCTGAGTCATCTGTTGTTTCGGTTGGCTCAGCTGCTTCAACTGCTTCAGTCGTTTCATCTGCTTCAGTCGTTTTATCTACCTCAGTCATTTTAACTGCTTCAGTTGACTCAACGTTTTCTGCAGTTTCGCAAGTCTTGACATCCTTAGTTGTTTCACTTTCATTCGACTCTACCGATTCCAATTCGCCTGTAGAATCTTCATCCGCAGAATTATTCTCTGGATTTGCCTCTGATGCTTCCGGCTCTACCGATTCTGTTGACTCTGTATCTGCAGATTCCACTGCTTCTACAAAATCTGTTGACTCAGCATCTTCCTCTTTCAGATTCAAAAGTGCCTTTACTTCTTCCTGCTTCTGAAGCTCTTCAGCCTCTTTCTGCTTTCGAAGTGCTTCGGCCTCCTCTGCCTTACGAATTTCTTCCTTTTCTCTTCTGACAGCATCTAATCGCTCTTCGCTCTTTACAAAATGCTTCTTTACAGCCAGACGATAAAAATACTCGGCATCATCGAGTGATTTTTCGGTTACTGTTCCCTCTTCGTAAAACTTTCCAAGGTAATAGCAAGCCTCACCGTTTAGCTTTTTCTCTTCATCTTTTGCCTTTGACAGCCATTCGAATGCCTGAGTCTCGTCGATCTCAGCCACCTCACCATTTGCAAAGCTAACGCCAAGCACAATGGCAACGGTTGGATCTTCACTATCTGCACACTCGGATGCCCATTTGCATGCCTTTTTCAGATCATACTTTGCTGCATCCTGATCAAAATAGTAATGTACCAGATATTCCTGAGCACGAGTATTGCCCTCCTCTGCCGCTTCTGTCATCAGACGCTCGGCAATGGAAATATCCTTTACTGCGAGCGGATTCCTAAAGTAGATCAGCGCAAGCTCAACCTTTGACTCAGAATAGCCCTGTCTGGCCGCTTTAAAAAACCATTCGGCCGCTTTTCCATAATTCTTGTTGACTCCGCCATAGCCGTTTTTATAAATCAATCCCAGATTGTGCTGCATCTGCGGATCTCCATGGGATGCCGCACTACTGTACCATTTTAACGCTATGATCTCATTTGCCTCTACACCAATGCCAAATAAGAAACAATAGCCTAAATTGTACTGAGCATCTGCATAGTCCTGCTGCGCCGATGCCTGATACCAGTAAACAGCAGCAGCTTCATCCTTTTCGACTCCACGACCCTCAGCATAGCAATTTGCTAATCCATACTGAGCCTGCGGATTTCCAACCTGGGCAGCTTCATAAAACCGCCTTGCCGCTTCCTGAAACCAATACTGTGCTGCCGAAAGGTTCTGTTCAATACCAGTTCCTTCCTCATAACAGATACCCAACTGATATTGAGCCTCTGCATTCCCTGCATTTGCTGCCGAATAAAAACACTGGGCAGCCGCGCCGTGATCCACAGCCGTACCGGTTCCATTTTTATAGCAGATACCAAGTCTCGTGAGTGCCTCGGTATTTCCCTGCTGTGCTAGGCGGTACAATTCTTCAACTGTATGTGTATTCATGCTTGTACCCCTTTGAAATCTTATCGTCATTTTCAATTATTACACTTCACGACACGCATAAACTGTAACACAAAAATCCGATTCATATCAATTTTACCACACTTACTGCTTATTCGCAAGCACTATGCCATAGATTTTATTCTTACCATTTCTTTACAATTACAGTTCACGAATACGCCAATGTTTATGTCAAAGCCCCTACCCGCGAACAGTAACCCGTATTGAATCAATTTTTGGAATTTTTTCAAAAAAGTGTTGACAAATCTGTGTCCATATGCTAATATATAGAAGTCGGTTGCAAAAGCCGATAAACGCAAAGGGGTATAGTTCAATGGTAGAGCAACGGTCTCCAAAACCGTAAATACGGGTTCGAATCCTGTTACCCCTGCTGAGAAGACATCCGTTAGGGTGTCTTTTTTGTTATATAAAAATGAAGGGGCGCATCACGCCCCCTGCATCTTCTCAATCAGCCCTGCGGCTTCCCTGACGGTCGCCACTGGAATGCACTTCATTCCCTCCGGAACAGTAATATCCTTCGCACTAATCTTTGGCAGAATGCAGCAGGTAAATCCCAGTCGCGCGGCCTCGTTAATACGCTGCTGCACCATGCTGACACCTCGAATCTCTCCTGCCAGTCCAACTTCCCCGAAAATAACGGTATGCGCATCAATCACGCGGTCGCGAAAACTTCCCGCAATTGCCATAACCACCGCCAAATCAAGCGCCGGCTCACTGATTCGGATTCCGCCGGTAACATTGATATACGCATCGCACGATGACAGCACCATTCCCATTCGCTTCTCCAAAACTGCAATCAACAGATTCACGCGATTTCCGTCCATTCCGGCACTCGTGCGTCTCGGCAGTCCAAAGCTTGTCCGGCAGACAAGCGCCTGTACCTCGAGCATGATCGGGCGCGTGCCCTCCATCAAACAAGCCGTAACGGTACCACTGCTGTCGAGGCTTCGCCCTTCAAGTAGGTAAGCAGACGGATTGGCAACCTCTTTCAAGCCAGACTGCACCATCTCAAACACGCCCATCTCATTTGTCGCACCAAAACGATTCTTTACCGCACGCAAAATTCGATACATCGCGCTGCGATCACCCTCAAAATAAAGCACCGTGTCCACCATATGCTCAAGCACTCTCGGACCGGCAACAACGCCTTCCTTTGTCACATGGCCAACCAGAAAAATTGTGATGCCTCTGCCCTTTGCAATCTGCATCAGCGTATTGGTACATTCTCGGACTTGGCTGACGCTGCCCGGTGCCGAAGTGACATCATCGCGGTACATCGTCTGAATGGAATCAATGACAACGATCTGCGGCAGCTCCTTTGTGATTACAGTATCGATTCGCTCCAGATTCGTCTCCGAAAGCAACAACAAGTCTCCCGAAAAGCCGCCGAGACGATCGGCGCGCATTTTAACCTGACGCGCCGATTCCTCACCCGACACATACAGCACCTTCTTGCCGGATACCGCCAGATTTCGGCACACCTGTAACAGCAACGTCGATTTTCCAATTCCCGGATCACCACCGACAAGAATCAACGAACCCGTGACCAGACCACCGCCAAGCACGCGGTCTAATTCGTGAAGTCCGGTGCTGCTTCGATCTTCCTCATCGATGTTGATTTCTTCTAATCGAAGCGGCTTTGATGCCTCAAGTCCCATTTTCTTGATTCCGCCTGATTTTGTTGTGGTGGTGCTTCCTGCCGTTGGCTCCTCGACAAAGGTATTCCACTGACGACACCCCGGACACTGGCCCATCCATTTTGTGGACTCGTATCCGCATTCTTTACAGAAAAAAGCAGTCTGCTTTGCCTTCATAACGCCTCCTAAAAGAAAAGCTGCATGGAACTTTTACCATGCAGCTTATGTACGAAAAATTGAACCTGTATCTTATTTCTTGCGAATCAGAACCTTCTTTACGCATCCGGACTCAAGCTCAAGTGAGATTACGATCTTTCCAGAAAGATTGGTCTCATAATTTTCAATCACGGCATCATCCACACTTACCTCATACTCGGTATCGTCCTCTACTGCTACGATAATCTGGGTATCCTGGAATCCGTTTACGATAAAGGAAATCTCGTCCTCTGTTTCCTTATAATCGGTAACGACAGTTCCCGGTGTTGACTCATAGGCAAATGTCTCGTTCTTCTCTAATCTGGTGATGTCATGGAAGGTCTTTACCTTATATACATCTCCGTCAAATACATAATCCGAAACCTTTCCCTTTGTCGGAAGATCATAATTTCCAAAGCTTAATGTACTATCTTCCTCAGTGCGGATTAATTCCTTAATTCCTGCCATTGTTATTTCCTCCTGCTTTTTGCTGCTGCATTGCAGTCGCTCATGAACTGCATTTCGTATATATTGCGGTTCGCCGTTCTGTTATTCAGACGAACCGCTTATCGCTATTTCAGTATAGCATATCAAAATTGATTTTCCAACCAAAAATTCAACTTTATTCAGCCTTTTTTACTGGCGTTTTCCGTTTATGGCGCACGGAAAACTTCAGTCCGTTCTCGCCCTTTTCCACCGTTACGCTGTCACCGCGCTCGATACGACCCTCTAAGATCTCCTCAGACATCGAATCCTCGAGATACGTCTGGAGTGCACGTCTTAATGGACGAGCGCCGTACTTCTCATCAAAGCCTTTCTCGATCAGATAATCCTGTGCCTCGTCGGTGACTTTCAGCTTCAGCTCCATGTTCTCGAGCACTCTTGCCGTGACGGAGCGAAGCATGATATCAAGAATTGCCTTCATATCCTGCTTGTACAGCGGATGGAACACGATAATCTCGTCGATACGGTTTAAGAACTCCGGCTTGAAGCTCTGCTTGACATCCTCCATGACCTTTGCCTTCATCTGCTGGTAATCGGCCTTTGCATCGGATGCGGCGCCGAAACCAAGACGCTTTGGTGCCATAATATTTGCGGCACCGCAGTTGGAGGTCATGATGATCACGGTATTCTTGAAGCTAACCTTGCGGCCGTGTGCATCGGTGACCTGACCATCGTCCAGCACCTGAAGCAGAATGTTAAACACATCTGGATGAGCCTTTTCGATCTCATCGAACAGCAGCACGCTATATGGATTGCGGCGGATACGCTCGGAAAGCTGACCGCCCTCCTCGTAGCCAACATATCCTGGCGGCGAACCGATGAGCTTGCTGACACTGTGCTTTTCCATGTATTCGGACATATCAACACGAATAATTGCATTTTCAGTGCCAAACATTGCCTGTGCGAGTGCCTTGGACAGCTCGGTTTTTCCGACACCAGTTGGTCCTAAGAACAGGAAGGAACCGATCGGACGCTTTGGATCCTTTAAGCCGACACGGCCTCTGCGGATCGCCTTAGAGATTGCAGTAACCGCCTCCTGCTGACCCACGACGCGCTCATGAAGTACGTTTTCCAGATTCATCAGGCGCTTTGCCTCGCCTTCCTCAAGAGAACGAACCGGAATTTTCGTCCATGTGGAAACGACATCTGCGATCTCGTGATCGGTTACCTGCGGGCGGGTGCTTTCCTTTTCCTTCTCCCACTTTTCCATCAGACGGTTGATCTGTGCCTGCTTCTTTTCCTGCTTTTTCTTGATCTCACCGGCCTTCTCGAATGCTTCTTCCTGAATTGCACTCTCCTTTTGCTGGTTCAATGCCTCGATATCCTTCTTGAGCTTGGAAACAGCCTCTGGTGCAACAAATGCAGCCAGACGAACCTTTGACGCTGCCTCATCGACGAGGTCAATCGCCTTATCTGGCAGGAAACGATCGTTGATGTAGCGCGCTGACAGCTTTACTGCTGCCTCTAATGCTGCATCGGTGATCTCGACCTTGTGATGCTCCTCGTAAACGTGGCGCAGACCTTTAAGGATCGAAACGGTCTCCTCCTCGGAGGGTTCTTCGACCATAACTGGCTGGAAACGTCGCTCGAGTGCGGCATCCTTCTCGATGTGCTTGCGATATTCGTCGATTGTGGTTGCACCGACAATTTGCAATTCGCCTCTTGCCAGACACGGCTTTAAGATGTTGGACGCATTCATCGCGCCATCTGCGCCACCTGCATCGACCAATGTGTGAAGCTCATCAATAAACAGAAGCGTCTCTCCGTCGTTTCGCACTTCGTTAATGACATTTTTCATGCGCTCCTCGAACTCGCCGCGGTACTTTGAACCGGCGACCATGCACGCCATATCAAGTGTTACCACGCGCTTTCCGGCAATAGTATCTGGCACGTTGTCCTCGTAGATGCGGCTGGCAAGTCCCTCTGCGATGGCAGTCTTTCCGACACCCGGCTCACCGATCAGACACGGATTGTTCTTGGTACGTCTGCTTAAAATCTGGATGACGCGGTTGATCTCCTGCTCACGACCGATGACCGGATCGATCTTTCCTTCCTTAGCAAGCTCAGTCAAATCGGTACTGTACTGGTCAAGAAGCGGTGTCTTGCTGCGGCCATTTCTTGTGGACTGTAAGGACTCAACATCCTCTCTTGCCGCTGCCACATCGCCGTCCTTTGCAGATACAAGCTCAATGTAGAGTTGTCGAATGTTGACTTTCATTGTATTCAAAAGCTTGGTTCCGGCGCAGTCGAAACTCTTGAGCATAGAAATTAAGATATGCTCGGTTCCGACCAGACTGGAACGAAAGCGCTTTGCCTCTAAGTAGCTGTTCTGGATCACGCGGTAGGCCTCCGGTGAAAAGCCGTCTGGCTCACGCACACCCACCGAACCTGTCGGTGTAATGAGCGATGAGATCAGCTCAAGCAGACGCTCCTCACTAACGCCCTGCTCCTGCAAAAGCTGACTTGCCACGCTGTCCAAAACACGCACAAGGCCAAGAAGAAGGTGCTCGGTGCCGATGTAGTTTTGCTCTAACTCAGCAGCGGCCTTTTTGGCCTCACCGATTACCTCCTGTGCCCGGTTTGTAAATCGTTCAAACATAAGTGTTCTTCCTCCTAGAGATGATGAAATACAGATTATCGTTCATCAGGCAATATCTCTTGCCCATAAAAGTAATGGTATCGCCTTATGACTGTACAAGCTCTGGCAAATGACTGCGAAGATACTCTGCACGCAACTGATTAAGCCTTGATGCATCTGTCGTCTTACTCTGTGCCGTTAAGTTTGCCTCCTGCATTCCCATCATGATTTCATAAAAATTGCAATACTCCTTGAATCGGATGATCTGCTTTTCCTGTCCCCAGCGAAGCTGTGAGACAAGATGCATGCCCATCTTCAACGTCATTAACTTGGAATAGCGAATCGTGCCGTAGGCCTTGTAGCAGATATCCTCCACCTCCAGCCGATGCTGTTCAATCGAATTGTCGCGAAAGGTGCGCTCCTGTCCGGCAAGCTGTCCGCCCACCTTATCAAGAAGCTCCAAAATCTCCTCCTCGCTTGTTCCAAGCGTTTTCTCATTATACAACACATACATATTTCCATTCAACTGTTTGTCACTGGAAAATGCTGGCTTTAATTTTAACCCGAAACGACCAATCTCGTCAACCATATCCTCAAAACGGCTGACCGAATCGAAAAGTGCCAGATGAAGCACCAGATACGCCCGCATGCCGGTTCCAATGTTTGTCGGATAGGTCGTCAGATACCCAACCTGATCGTCAAATGCATATGGATACAGCTCATTGACATAATCATCAATCTTATCCATTTCCTTCCAGGACTGGTGAAGCTGCGATCCAGAATGGCTAACCTGCATTCGAAGATGATCCTCACAGTTGATCGTCAAACTGACCGCCTCGTCAACGGAACGAATTAGACCGGCCTGACCTGGCTCTTTTGCCGCCCGGCGGCTGATCATACGTCGCTCACGCAGGGCATTTCGTTCGAGCTGCGTCATCGCTGATAAATCATAGGTGTTATAGCTTCTTCCATCGAGGCTGCCGATGCCGCGAAGCTTTTCCTCAAGCTCGCCTGTCAGCTTTTTTGCCTCTTCTTTTTCTAATTTCCACGGGAACTTGTAATCACGCAGGTTGCGAAGCAGGCGGATTCTGCTCGCCACGATTACGTCATTCTCCGCATCCTTTTCCTCATACCATTTCATCGCCCGCCTGAATCCTTTCCTGAATCTTCTCCTTGATCTTCTTGATCTCGTCACGGTAATAAGCTGCCTTCTCGTAATCTTCCTCCGAAACGGCTTCCTTTTGTTTTGCCTGACAGATTTCAAGCTGCTCGTTTAAGTTCTGGCGCTTTTTCGCATCGGCAACCATATCCGCATGAATCTTCTTGTCGCCCGAAAAGCGTGGCTTCTTGCCGGTATGGGAATTGTTTCCCTGTATCTTTTTAATGCTGTTATTGATCAAAAGCCCAAATGTATTGTAACAGTCCGCGCAGCCAAAGCGCCCGTCCTGAACAAATTCTTTATATGTCATCCCACAGGTCGGACAGGACAGATTCGATGCGTCCTCATCCTCGCTGCGTCTGGAATCGTTGATTCCAAGAATTCCTGACAGAAGCCTTGCAAACGGACTGCCAGAGTCCATCAACAATCCGCCAAAATCGGACTGAGATGCACACTCGCTGCACAGATTGCGCTCCGTTACGTTTCCGTTTACCACTTCCCGGATGACAATGCTGGCTTCCCTCATCCTGCATTGCTCACAAAGCATAATTGATTCCTCCTCATTGTTTCAGTCAATAACTCGGTCATAGAATGGCCGAGCATGCAAAGTTTTCCTTGAATGCCGG
>CAVFYJ010000027.1:0-33398 GCA_963626545.1 Acetatifactor sp.
CCGGCATTCAAGGGAAACTTTGGATGCTCGGCCATTCTATGACCGAGTAGTTCACTGTTAATTTATCCTCTATACACAGCTATTTTTCTTTTACTGTGTAGCCCGATTTTTTTCGCATAATTTCGTAAATCAGGAAGTTATTTTTATGCCAGCCCCAGTGCCTGCTTTGCAAGCTTATCGGCATAGTCATTATACTTATCATTAGAATGCCCCTTTACCTTCTGGAAGCGAATGGAAACCTTTGTTTTTGCTTCGTCAAAATAGGCTTTGTACGCTATCGTTCCTTCTTTATTTGTCTTCCAGATACCAAGAGGCCATTTGGCGATGCCTTCGTAATCATGATAAATGACCAATCTTTTCTTGTTGTTTGCAATGGCATATTCCATCGCAGCTCGGGCTCCCATGATCTCACCTGCGACATTTCGCATACCAGAAAGGGTTGGATCAGAAAAGCTCTTATTAAAAGTCTTTTCCTCACCGTTTTCTAATATTACCATGCCATAGGAGAAGCGCTTGGTAGACTGATCATAGCTTCCGTCAACGTAGGCAACCAGTTCTGGCTCATTCGAGGTGGCTGGTGTGTTCAGTGCAGTTGAAGTGGAAGCCCTTGATGAATCCTGATTATCGGCTTGCTGCTCTGAATCACCAAACGGCAACTGATTTTCTCCTTCCATTCCTAGCTTCATAAACTCCTTTGCACCTTCCATGGTTGGAAAGCTTTTATATTCCGCACAAGGGAAGCCATGCACCTGCGCACGGCACTCGTCCCATGTGGTAAAAATTCCAGTTTTGCGTCCTTTGCGGACCGCATAAAATTTCTTCGGCATATTTATTTTTCTCCTCTAATTTTTCCTGTGAACTACTCGATCATTGAATGGCCGAGTAGTTCACAAAAACTTTACTTTTATTTCTATATTTACAAACCACGTTGCAGCGCTTATAATAAAGAATAAGCAACAAATTTTATTTCTATTTTCAGGAGGTTTATCATTATGGAAATCATGCATACAGATAAGGCACCAGCAGCAGTTGGCCCATACAGCCAGGCAGTAAAGACAGGAAATCTTCTTTTCTGCTCCGGTCAGATCGGACTGGATCCGGCTACCGGCGCTATAGTTGGTACAACCGTTGCTGCGCAGGCAAAGCAGGTTATGGAGAATGTAAAGGCTCTGTTAGAGAACGCAGGTGCAAGCTTTGACAATGTGATCAAGACTACCTGCTTCATCGCTGATATGAAGGAATTTGGCAACTTCAATGAAGTATATGCTCAGTATTTCCCGAACAACAAGCCAGCTCGTTCCTGTGTACAGGCAGTTCTGCCAAAGGGCGCTCTGTGCGAGGTTGAGGTTATCGCCGAGCTGTAAGCAATCATCTAAGAAACGTTCAAGGGGTCTGACCGATGCGTCTGACCTCTTTTTTCATTCAAAAAGGCACCGCCGTCTCTCGATGACGATGCCCAAAGCGAGGGCCAGACCGATGCGTCTGACTCCCTTTTTTAACCTATTTTCGATTGTTCAGTTGTTCCATTAAACAAATCAAACAACTAAAAAAAACTTCAGCAGGAAGATTGCTGAAATGATGTAAGTCAGCACAGATACATCCTTTGCCTTTCCGGTGAATACCTTCATAACGGTATAGGAAATCAGTGCCAGTCCAATGCCGTGTCCGATGGAACCAGAGATTGGCATACAGATCAGCATGATTGCTGCCGGAACGGTCTGATAGATATCGGTGAAGTCAATCTTGGACAGACCGGAGATCATAAGGATACCTACATAGATAAGTGCAGATGATGTAGCTGCTGCCGGAATGATAGCTGCGATTGGTGCGATGAAGATGCATGCAAGGAACAGGATACCTGTGGTAAATGCGGTCAGACCAGTTCTTCCGCCTGCCTCAACACCAGATGCAGATTCAACGAATGTCGTAACGGTGGAGGTACCGGTAACTGCACCTGCTACTGTACCGATCGCATCTGATAACAGTGCTTCCTTCATCTGCGGCATGTTGCCATTCTTATCAACCATACCGGCGCGGGATGCCGTTCCAACGAGTGTTCCGATGGTATCAAACATATCAATGATACAGAATGTAATGATCAATGTAATTGCCGTGAACCAGCCAATCTTTACAAAGCCTGCAAAATCAAAGTGGAACAGCGTAGTCTCTGCCATATCCGCAAATGGCGGTAAGAATGATGCTCCGCTTAAGCTTGCAAATGGATTGGTTCCAAGGAAAATAGCCTCGCCTGCCCAGTAGATGACAGATGCAGCAAGCATACCAAGGATAACTGCTGCCTTTACACCCTTCTGTGCCAGAACGATAATAACAAACAAACCGATAAACATAGTAGCTACTGTCAGAACCATCTGCGTATAACCGCTTCCCATGTTCTGCTGTGCTACACTAGGAGTCAGCGCACCGAAGAAATCACGCATTGCATAGAATGGTCCGCCATTCTCTGAATAGACACCTGCATTGGAACCGACACCAATGTTAAGAAGCATCAGACCGATTGCCGGGGAAATTCCCAGACGAACGCCAAGTGGAATTGCATCTACAATTTTGTCACGAATGTTTAATACGGACAGGATAATAAAAATAATACCTTCAATTAAAATGATACACAAAGCGGACTGGAAGGATTCCACATAGCTCATGCCTGTCATACCTACGATATTGGCAACAACTACAGCAAAAAAGCTGTTTAATCCCATACCAGGTGCCATGGCAAAAGGCTTGTTTGCCAGAAATGCCATAGACATCATACCTACGAAAGATGCAATACAGGTTGCTAAAAATACACCGTTCCACAAATTCTGTCCTTCTGCACCAAAGTTTGTCAGAAGATTCGGATTTAAGGCAATAATATACGCCATTGTCATAAATGTGGTCAGACCGGCAATAATCTCTGTCTTCACTGTCGTATGATTTTCTTTAATCTTAAAGATCTTTTCGACTTGATTCATTTACGTTTTTCTCCCTCTTTTCAGTTTGGTGGTTACAGTTTGGGTGAACTATAACCATTTTGGTCTTTAGTTGTCTCTTTGACTTTTGTCTCTTTCATCTGCAGCATTCGTGTTCTCCATAGTAACACTCATGCCATTGATTTGTACGCCGTCCTCCATCGGGATTACGATGCAGCGGCGCCCCTCTACTAGTTGAACCTGAATCAGGTCCATGCGCTGCGGACTGACTTTTATTGTCACATCCGGCGTCTTGACGGCAACGCTTCTGGCCTCGACCAAATTTGCTGCCTGGAATGAAGCGTCCTCCCCCGCAGTCTCCTCATAGACGCGCTCGAAATTTTCAAGCTGCTCTTCCTTGATTCCACTGTTTTGAAGAAGCTTTTTTACATCTGACTTCTGAAGCTTTAAAGGCTGCGGTTCCTCCTTATGCTCCTCAATCAGGTCTGTCAGATTTTCCTGAATTTGGCAGACGGTATCGTAGCTTACAACCTCTCCGACGGTCTCCTCTACGATTTCCTGAAATACTGACTTTTGTGTCTTGAAAGACATCGGTGCCGGGCCGCCAATGCAGTCGTTGATGAAATCCTCATGAAGTTCCTCTGTCTTTTTCGTGTAGTATAACAGGCTGTGAATGTTTGTGCTGCGATCGTCAAATGCTGGGAATAAAAAGGCATTGACTGGTGCTTCGATCCACTGGTCACGCATGCGCTCCTCGATGCGGTTTGTCTGTGTATTATAACACAGACCGGCCTCGGACAACTTGACCGGGCAGATACAGCAAAGGATAAATTCATAAACCTCCTCCGATGCGTCGTCCATGTCTAAGTTATCGCTTCCGCGTCCCGGAACATCATAATTGCAGTGAATCATGACAACGTAGTAGCTCTCTCCGTAATGATACGTTTCTGCCACAGACTGATAAAACTGTTCCAAAACAGCGTCATCCTTAAGTCCCGTTGTTTTTAACTGCATTAACAGCTTGTGGCCTTCCCCGGAAAGTTCCTGATCGAGCGTGTAGTCGAGCGAATGAAGATTCTTGCCAAGGCTTCCTGAGAGGGCTTTTCGGAAGATCTCAAAATACTTGTCGATCTCCTCCTGTGACAGCGACAAAAACATATCGCTGAAGGTCATGCGAATCTCCTGCTCGCCGTCAATCAGACAGCCGCAAATACGGTCAATCGCACCGCCATCCCTCTTAAAAAGACTCTTAATCTCGGATACTTCTTTTTTGTTCATGTTTGAAACACTCCTTGCTCATTTGCTTTTTCATTTTGCTTTTCCATTTTCTTTTCCCGTTTATCGTCTACCGTTTCGCGTTTCTCATTCTTCTTAACGATTCGGATACTCGGTCTTTACGAAGCGCTCCAGCGCATCAAGTGAACGCACTACCTTCTCTGTGTCGATGCAGTATGCCATACGGAAATATCCCGGGCATCCAAAGGAATCGCTCGGAACCAGAACCAGATCATACTTTAACGCCTTGTTGCAGAATGCAATGGCATCCTCCTCCAACGCCTTTGGGAAAATGTAGAAGGTTCCCTCTGGTCTGACACAAGAAAAGCCAAGCTCGATCAGCTTGTCGTAGATCAGATTCATGTTTGTCTCATAGACAGCCATATCAGAGGTCTCGTCTAACACATCCTCTACGCCTCTCATAATCAAAGACGATGGGCAATTATGTCCAATTCCTCTGGAGATCTGAGCCATCATCGGCACCAGCACGTCAGCATCGGTGCAAACTGGATTGACTGCGACATAGCCAATACGCTCACCCGGAAGAGAAAGCGATTTGGAGAAGGAATAACAGGAAAGCGTATTTGCATAGAACTTTGACGCATACGGCGCTTTCAGTCCATCAAATACGATCTCTCGGTACGGCTCATCGGAGATTAAGAAAATATCATGACCGTACTCCTTTTGCTTTCTCTCCATCAGCTGCGCCATCTTTTCTAACGTTTCTGCTGAATATACAGCTCCAGACGGATTGTTTGGCGTGTTGATCAAAACGGCTGACACATTCTCGGTCAGCATCTTCTCAAATTGCTCAAAATCCACCTGAAAATCCACGGTGTTTGCCGGTACCACTCTCAGATTTGCGCCTGTCATGCCTACATAGCAGTTGTACTCTGGGAAATATGGTGCGAAGGTAAGCACGTCATCTCCCGGTGCCGTTACTGCACGAAGTGCATGCGCCAGTGCGCCCGCAGCTCCTGAGGTTGGAAAAATGTGATTTGCTGTATAATTCATATCAAAACGCTTATTCAGCGATGCAGCCACCTTTTCTTTAAAGGAAGGAAGTCCGACACTCGGGCTGTAGCCGTGAAGCTCACTCGATGTCTTTGTCTGGAGCAGACGGATTATGTTATCTGTGTAATCCTGCGGAACCGGAACGGATGGGTTTCCTAAACTGTAATCGAATACGTTCTCGTATCCAATCTCCTGCCCTCTCTTTGTTGCAAATTCGGATAAGGTACGAATAACCGATTTTTGCTGAAGCATATCCTTATATTTTTGTGTTACCATGCTGTCCTCCCATTCTGCCACATACGTGGCCTGTATACCCTGTTGTCTATTGATCAAATGATCGTAACGATTCAAAACTCAATCTGCTAGTTTTCCTGTCCAAGAAATGCACGAATCGGATCCAGATTTTTCATTGCATCTTCTCGTCCGAGCTGATAAAGTGCTTTTAACTTCTCTGGGTCTTTCTCTAATCTCGACACCTCGATCAGACGGCTCGGGCAAAGCACCATGACTTCACCTTTTGCCTTTAATTCTTCGATTTTGTCTAATGTTCTGTTGTATACCTTATAGCGACGCGCCATTGCCTTTGCCAAGTTTGGATGATGGCGAAGCATTCTATTTATCGCACCCTGAAACTTCATCTTTTTCTTGCGATAGCCGTCCGGTCTTGTCAGGATGACCAGATTTTTCTTGTAGCCCTGTCTGCGAAACCACATGACTGGAATGGAATCGGCAATGCCGCCGTCAAGAAGCTGATATCCGTCTGTCTCCACAATTTTGGAAACAAGCGGCATGGACGCGGATGCCTGCATCCACTTTAAATCCTCTCTGCCACAGTCGGTACATTTATGATATACGGCCTTTCCGGTGTTTACATCGGTGCAAACCACGTAAAATTCTGCCGGATTCTTCACAAATGCATCGTTGTCAAATGGATCTATGCTCTCTGGTATCTGATGATAACAAAAATCCACATCATAGATATCGCCTGTCTTTAGCAGCGAGTGAATGGTGCCGTAGCGCTTGTCACCGCAAAACTGCAAATTGTAGCGCAAGGTTCGTCCGATCTGACCGGATTTGTAATTGCAGCCAAACACGGCTCCTGCCGATACGCCGATCACGCCGTCCACCTGGATCTTTTGTTCCATTAACACATCCAGAACACCGGCTGTATATAGTCCTCTCATGGCACCGCCCTCGAGGACAAGTCCTGTTTTTGTTTTTCCCATGGTTCTCCTCTCTTTCCATTCTTACACTTTAAAAGAGCAGTTGTTTCTTCTCTACACTTTAACGAAACAAAACTATCATACCACGGTTCTTCGCAAACAGCAAGGCAGTATTGTCTTACTGTTCATCCAGAAATGCAAGAGGATCCCCCTCGGTATGTATAAAATGCATCAACATATAAGCACACATAATCGCAACATTTTCTTCCTTGAGAATACGCTTGCACTCCTCGCGGTCTGCCAATACAATCTCGATGTCCTCGGACTCTTCCTCGTGCTCATTTGTCGGTGTTCCACTGCAATAGCCGTAAATAGTTCCGCAGCTCTCATCGGTCATGCCAACGGTAGTGAAAAACGGTCTGGTGTATGCACCTTCTGTTACCTTTGGCTCGAAGGTAAGACCTGTCTCCTCGTAAATCTCACGGATACCAGCCTGTGCCATCTCCTCACCCGGCTCAACAAGTCCTGCCGGAAACTCGTATACATATGCGTTAATCGGATAACGAAACTGCTTTACAAGCACGATCTTATCCTTCTTTTCTCCGTACACGCTATAAATAATAATGCCATCTGCACTATTTTTATGGGTGACTGCCTTTAACTGCTGTGGATCCTTCTTTCGGGATGCCACATAATATTTACTCTTCTTTCCATTTCTTCTTTCCACATCAAAATTGTAGAGATTTAAAAATGGATTGTCTGTTACCTTCTCTACCCCATTTACTCGATCTACCATAACCGCACTCTCCTTACTGGCAACGCCTCTTTACGTCATGCCATATTTTCAACTCGATTCCACTAGAAATCAGCCTTTTTTCATTATACCGTACTCCTTAACAAAAGAAAAGCCCGCAAAGCAAAGTTTCCTTTGCCTTGCGGACTAACTTATTGATTTTCATTGAGTGCATCCCGAACCTCCTGCGTGATAACCTCGCCCCCATTCTCATACCATTTGGCGACAAACTCATCAAACGCATCGATGTCACGCTCCCCCGTGACGATCTGAAGGTAATATTCCTTTTCCATCTGGCGAAGCTTCCACCACTGAACTGCCATGGTCGCAGTCTCATCAAAATAAAGAGACTCGACCTTATTTAGCTTTGCATCCGCCAGCAGAGAGCAGGCTGTGATTCGGGAGGTGTATGCTGCCCACTCCTGTGGCGTAGCCGTATCCGTGTTATCCAGATAGGCTTTGCAGGCCTCATAATAAGAATACTCCAGAAGATCGAGTTCTTCCGGCTCCTTCTTTCCTGAAAGCACATCTGTCAATTCATGATAACATTTGGTCAGTGCATCGCTGTAATCCACGTTGATAGCAAGCGGTCTGGCCGTTGGATCGACATTGTCCTGATAATACGCTTCAAACTCACTGTCGTAATCGTCCTCGTAGCGCACGTAATCAAACAGCGCACTGACGATCTTGCAAGCGATTTCAGGATGCTCATATCCTTTTCGCACAACAACATATTTGTAGGTGGGGTTCTGCGTGTAGTAGCTTGTGCTGCCGTCGTCCTCTGTCTGGAGCAAAAACGGCTCCCACACAGCATCGGGATCTGCCGTGATTGCCTCCATTAGTGGATTGTTGGCCGCCCACCATGGACCAAAGAACGAACCGCATAACCCTTGCGTCACCAGCTCGATATTATTTGCTGAAGTACGAAGCAGGAAATTTTGATCAAGAATGTTTTCCTCGTACATGCTGCGAAGCTTCGCTAACGCTTCTTTTGCCTCTGGAAGAACCGACCCATAGGAGACCTCACCGTTTGCATCGCGGATCCACTGCTTTGGGTACGCGCCGTTGGCAGCAAACACGATATCCATCAAATATTCGCTGCTATAGCCACACTCACCGGACAGATTTGGATCACAGACAAAGCCTACCGTTTTGCCCGGTCCATTTTTCCCCGGGTCCTTCTCGATAAATGCTCGTACAATCGCCTCGGCATCCTCAATCGTTTTCGGATCTTCTAGGCCAAGCGTATCCATCCAGTCGCGGCGAAGCCATAGCAAATTGGGGCCATCGTCAATATTCGTCTCAGGGATCGCCATAATCTTTCCATCAAAGGTCACGCCGTCGATGATGCCATCGCCGTAGCTGGCGTAGATATCCTTGATTCGATCAGACATGCAATTTTCAAAGCTCTCCGTCAGATCTTCGATCAAATCCAACTCAACAAGCTGGCGTAAATCCTCCAAGCTGCCAGCGACCATCAAATCAGGCAGATCTTGAGAGGTCATCGCAACCGACACACTGACATTATACTGCTCGTCCTGCTCCTCGAACACATCCTGATTTTGGATGTTAAAATGCTCACGCAGATAGCGAGTGTAAGCGTTGTTCTCGTAGGTTTCCCCTTCTGGAAGATTCGAGTTGTTCGCTCCCGTCATCTTTCCAAGCGTATAAGTGATCAGTTCCGGATATTTTCCATCCGGCGTTGTGCGTGCGTTTTCTTCTTGCTCCAAAAAAGACGGGAAAGCCTCTGTAGTGCGATCTGCTGTGGTATCAGTTTCTGTATTCTTTGCTGCGTTTGCATTACGTGGCGCCATCTGCGGCACCGCAAGCACACCTACAGCAAGCACACCCGCCAAAACTTTCGTCAGAACGGCTTTTTTCATAGGCTTTCCCCGCTTTCAATGTTTTCTTAAATTAATTTTTTAACCCTTAACGGCTCCTGATACGCCCTCGCGGTAGCACTTCTGCATGGACATGAACAGGATAACGATCGGGATGGAAATCAGCACGGCACCTGCTGCGAAGCAGTTGAACCAGCTGTTGACATACTCTTTCTCAAGCATGTTCCACAGACCGATGGATACGGTATAGTATTTCGCATTTGCACGGCAAATAACCTTTGCAAAGATGAAATCCAGCCATGGAGACATGAATGCCTGTAAGATGGTGTAAACGATGATTGGCTTACTAAGCGGAATGGTGATCTTTGTGAATACCTGAAATCTGGTTGCACCATCCAGATAAGCAGCCTCATCAATGGACTTTGGAATGGTATCGAAGAAGCCCTTTGCAATGTAAAAGCCAAGTCCGGAACCACCGGAGTATACCAGTACCAGTGCGACACGGATCATGGCACCTTCTGACAGACCAACAGACTTTAAGATGTAGTAGATGGCGATCATGGACATGAAACCTGGGAACATACCAAGAATCAATGCGATGTTCATCATCGGCTTTCTCATCTTAAAACGCATACGTGACATACAGTAGGACACGGACAGAACGAAGAAGGTAGAGATCACGCAGGTGAAAATCGAGATGATGAAAGTATTTGCAAACATCTGCGGGAAGTTCAAAATCTGCGTATCGGTGAACAGCTTCTTGTAGTTGTCCAGTGTGAAGGTCTTCGGGATGATCGTGGAGATGTACTGTCCAGACTCTCCTCTGAAACTGATCATGATAATCCATGCAATCGGAATTACCCAGATAACAGCCAAAATGGCAAGGACTACATGGACGATTGTGTTGGTGATAAATCTCTTTCTTTTTGCCGAAGCAGTATTTTCTTTCTTCATTATTGGAAGCCCTCCTCATTCTTATAGGAACCGGTATTCCGATAGGTGATCAGCGATACAACAGCCAGAACCACGAAGGTCATGATACCGATAACTGCACCGAGGTTGTAATACTGGTTATCAACGGTCAGCTTGTACAGCCAGGTAACAAGAAGATCGGTCTTACCAGCTGTGGAGCCTACAGGTGTCGGGTTTCCTCCTGACAAAAGGAAGATGATGTTGAAGTTGTTTACATTTCCGGTAAAGGTGGTGATCAGATACGGTGCGGTAACGAACAGCATGTACGGCAGGGTGATGGAGAAGAAGGTTCTCACTGAGCCTGCACCGTCCACGGTAGCTGCCTCGTACAGATCAGCCGGGATGTTCTGAAGAACACCAGTTACCTGAAGCATGGTAAATGGAATTCCGACCCAGATGTTGATCACGATCACCATGATTCGTGCCAGCAGTGTATTGGACCAGAATGGAATTGCCTTTTCAATGATTCCTGCGTTTAACAGCAGGGTATTTACGATACCGTTCTGGCTGAAGATGGTTCTCATTAACAGTAAGGATACAAACTGCGGAACTGCTGCGGAAAGAACGAAGCAGAAACGCCAGAATGCCTTTGCTCTGGTGCCCTTGCGATTGATTACGATTGCAAGGATCATACCTAAGATATAGTTACTGAAGGTTGCTGCAACTGCCCAGATGAGCGTCCAGCCAAGTACCGACCAGAAAGTACTTCCGATCGAATCACCAAAGTTTAATACCTTGGCAAAGTTTGCGAGTCCAACCCAGTTAAAGATCGTGGTATGCGCATCGACCTTACTGTAGTTGGTGAATGCCATACAGATCATGAACACCAGTGGAAGGACGGTGAAAATGATGATTCCCAAAATTGGGAGTGTTAACAGGGTACGATGAAGATTCTGGTCAAATAATCCCTTGATGTCATCCATAAAGGTAGGGATCTTCTTGCCAGACTGGCTCAGGCACTGTACCTTATAGGCACTCTTTACGCTGCCTCTCCAGAAGATGATGAAGGCTGCGATCAAAAAGCACGTTGCCACACCAAATAATAACATCAACAGGGAATTGTCACCCTGCGTATATTCGTAAATCTGCTTTGCCTCGCTCCATACCTTCTGCTGCTCTTCGCCGCCTAGGTGAACGAGATCAACAAGATAACCTGCGCCTCTTAAAACCATGAATGCGATAAATGCGATCTCAACGGCAAGCATGCCGACTCCCTTTATCACCTGATGGCGCACAATATTGCCAAGTCCTAACACCAGCATGGAAAGCTTTGTCAACGCATCTCCCTTAGTAACCGCATTCGTAACGGAATACGGATTGTCGAACTCCTTGCCTCTTTTTGTTTTTCCAGGCATATGAAACCTCCCGATAACTCTTTTTTATTCACTGTTTTTCAGTTCTTAGTACGTTAAATGCTCCAGGCCCGCAAGGCGGAACCCGGAGCACTACTAGTTTCATTTTGTTTTGTCGGTCTGACTAATTTAATTAGTCAACGATGCTCTGATTCATAGAATCGCTGAACTGATCAGTCAGCTCTGCTGCATTGTCCAGAGTAACCTCGCCGTTTACGATGGACTTACCAAAGTTCTCAGCTGGTGTCCAGTAATTGTTCATAGCGGTTACGAACGGCTGAAGGATGGAGGTCTCATCGAAGGTCTCGTTCTGAGCGATTACAAGCTCGTCCTTCTGGATATCCTCTTCTGCAAGCAGATCGGTGTTGCAAGGAACGATGTTTCTTGCCTCATAGTGAAGCTGCTGGGACTCCTCGTTTCCAAGATACAGAGCCAGTGCTACTGCTACCTGCGGATACTCGCAGTTCGGGTTTACACCGATTGCCTTAGATCCTGCGAAGGACTTCATCTGAAGCTCCTCACCGTCTACCGTGAAGGTTGGAAGCTTTGCGATACCAAGGTTGTCGCCCATAGCCTCTGCTAACTTTGCGTAATCCCAAGAACCGGAGAACATTGCGTTGATGGTTCCATCGCACATACCGGAAACACCGATACCGGACTCATCATTTACGAAATTCTTGTTTGCTGCCAGATTTACCAGATACTCGGTAACTGCTGCACCCTTCTCACCAGAGAAGTCAATGCCTGCTTCCTCATCCTTGCCGTCCTCACCGAACAGTGTACAGCCATTTGCTACATAGAAGGAGGAGATGTACCAGGAGTTGGTTAACGGGAAGGAAACCTTCCCCTTTTCCAACATGGTATCAAGATTCTTAATATCGTCCTCATCGTATACGCTCTTATCGTAGAACATGTACCAAGTGTTGGTGGTGAACGGAACACCGTATACGCTGTCGTCTACTGTTACGGAATCAACGATTGCTTCGGAGTTGGTGCTCTTGATGTAATCAACGGTCTTTCCACCAAGCTCTGCGATAGCACCTGCATCGATCAGAGTCTGAATCTGGTCGTTTGCGAACATGTAAACGTCTGCGGAACCAGATGGGTCCTGAGAGATGGTCTTTCCTGCATCACCCTCGGAGCAGGTACCATACTCGAATGTCAGATCCCAGTTTACGTGCAGCTCGTTGAACGCCTCACAACGCTCCTGAAGCCACTGGCCATAATCCTCTGCCTGATCCTCTGCCGGTCCCCATACAGTGATGGTTGCGGTGATCGGATCCTCTGCGGAATAATCAACGGTTTCTGCCTCAGCCTCTGAGCTGGACTCTTCCTCTGCGAATGCGCTTACTGCGCCGCCTACTGTTGTAAGACACATAGCTCCTGCTAAAAACAGACTGGATGCTTTTCTGAATTTCATAGTACAAATCCTCCCTATTTTCTTTTTTTGTTCCGATTCTGTTCGGAAGTTCTTATGCCATTATTATAAGAAAATTTGGTGATTTCGTATATATCAAAAATGTTAGATTCATGTTGTTTTTCTCTGAAATTATTTTTGATATCATTTTTCTTCTGCGAGATCTTCTGTCCGGTAACTATGATAGCCTTCATAATCATAGCTATGGTCAACGCCTTTCATGAACATCTCACGATTATTTACCTGATCCGTCAGTGCATTCTTAAGAAGGAACTTGATCTCTACATCCTTAATTGGACTTCGCTCCATTGCCATTAAGTAATCGTCTTTATCTACCTTGCTCCAATCAACGACCTTTCCTAACTCTTTTTTAAACATCTGGTCCAGCCATATACGAGTACTTCGCCCATTTCCCTCTCGGAATGGATGCGCGATATTCATCTCAACATATTTTTCTACGATTTGATCAAATGTAGACTGTGGCATCTTTTCCACACTCACTAATGCTGCATCCAGATACATAACTGGCGCAAAGCGAAAATTTCCTTTTGCAATATTTACATTTCGTGTTTGACCTGCAAACTCATAAATATCTCCAAAAAGCTGCTTATGAATTGCCTGTAATGCAGCATAGCTTCCTGGCTTTACTGTATCGAGCATCCCACTCTCAAACATTTCTGCCGCCTTCTTTTTACTGATGCGTTCCTCTTCACGTGCCAATTCTGTAGAATCGCTAATTCCTAGCTTATTTTTTAATGCAGCCATGTGATTTTCTCCTTCCAATTGCCTATACTTATTATTCTAATCGCTTCGGTATCCGAATACATGCCCGTGTTCCTTCGCCAATTTTGCTTTCAATCTCCAAGCTATACTGCTCCCCATAGTAGAGCTTAATGCGCTCATTTACATTGCGCACGCCATATCCCTTCGACTCCTCAGTGAGAATCCGCGCCGCCTGCTCATCGCTCATGCCGACTCCGTTATCCTCGACCGTGAGAATGATCAGATCGCCCTCCTCTTTTCCGGTGATAATAAGCTTTCCTCTGCCATCCGGCTTGACATCAATTCCATGTGCGATCGCATTCTCGATTAATGGCTGTAACATCAGATTCAGCGACGTGTATTGCTTGATGGACTCGTCCACATGAAACTCCACATCAAAATCATAATCGTGCATCATTAACTGAATATCCAAATAAGAGCGCATATTGCGAAGTTCATCCTCGAGCGACATCACATTCTTGCCCTTATTTAACGAGGTTCGATAAAACGTTGAGAGTGCCAGCGTAATTTTACTGATATCATTCGCGCCAGCCTCGATTGCCTTCCAGTTGATCAGCGATAACGTATTATATAGAAAGTGTGGATTGATCTGCGCCTGCAATGCTCGCATCTCGTACTCTTTTTCTTTGATTCGTCCCTCATACACTTCCTTGATTAACGTATTTAAACGAAGCAGCATCGCATCAAATCCATTGACCAGATCACCGATCTCATCGCGACTATCGCTGACAATCTCTGCCTCTAGATTTCCCTCCTCGACCTGCTCCATGCCAGACTTTAATCGGCGAATTCGCTTTGTTACGAAGTTTGTAAGAATGATCATCGCAATAATAGACATTGCCGCCATGACCAGTACGGCAATTACTGCAATTCTTGTGATCGGAGCAACCGATGATACAATCAAACGATTTGGCTTATACAGACAGGCCTTCCAGCCCGTAACGGTTGAGGTCTCCGAAAGGATCTCATAGCTGCTATGTTTGTCATGTTGCTCATCAAGAACCTGAGCTGCACTGAGCGTATAATAGTCATACTTTTCATCAAAGAATGCATTTTCATATATGGCATCATTTTTTTCATTAAAGATTATGACGCCATAATTATTCTGAAGGGTCTGCTCAAATGCCTCAAACATGCTGTCATAGTCAACGCTGATGTACAAAATACCATCCAGTCCATAGCGCGCCAGCATACTCATCGGACTTGCCAGAAATACAATGCCCTCATTCTTGTCCACAAACCACTGCATCTCCCCCGCGTCGCGCACGCTCTTGTACCAAGCAGTATCGGTGATCTCCGAGATCGGCGCTAACGTATCGCCATGCTTGATTAAGTCTTTGCCGACATAGATCGTGACCTTGCCGACATCATTATGGAAATATTTGAGGGAGGCAAGCATTGGGTCTAAGATTGTAACGAGCTGATTGTACATATCGTATACCGAATCGTACTGGTAGCCAAGCACCTGCGAGATGGTTTGATTGTAACAGATATAATTATTTAAGTTGGTATAGATGGCAAGCTTGTTTTCCATGGATGCAAGCGCCTGATACAGATACGATTCCATGCTGTCACTCTCACTCTGCCACAAAATCTGCTTCATCTGCACATAGGTAACGGACAGTACCGCTGCTACTGGAAGAAAGCCAGACAGCGCATAGACAATAGCAAGCTTATAGCCCAGCCGAATATTGCGAAACCAGCCGACAATGCGGGTTTTCAGCTTATTTTTCTTCAATCATTTCATCCCCGCTTTCCCTGAATTTCTGCGGACTAATTCCGTAATACTCCCGAAAGCTTGAGCAAAAATAGGAAACATTCGGGTAGCCGCACGCCGTACTAATGTCCACGATCTTCATCATCGTCTGCTCCAACAATTCCTTTGCCTTTTCCATGCGCACACTCTTGATGAACCGGCTCAAATTTTGACCAGTCTCCTTCTTGAATACACTGCTTAAGTAACTTGGCGCCATATAGACAAGCTCACTTAGACGATCCACGCTCATTTCCTCTCCATAATGCGCTGCGATGTATTGTTTGACTGCCTCAACCTCACGATGCCCAGTCTGTGATCTGCCCGAAAATGATTTTTCAAGACGTGTGATGGAATCACTTACGAGTCCCGTCACCTGTGCAAAATCAAAGGAGCGATATAATCGGTCAATTTGCGTGTTTAGCTTTTCCTCACTCTCTCCGGGAAGATTGTCATAGATATTCTTTAACAGATTTGCAAACAAAAACTTGATATACATCTGAGAAAATGCCGTCTTGCTGCGGTACTTCTGGCTGAAACGATCAAAATGCGCGCGCAAGCTCTGAATATCCTTCATGCGGATGTCCTGCTTCATCTGTTTCATCAGCGTGTCGTCGTCGATCTGGATAATCTCAGAGTCGTCGCGCTCCATACCACTGTAAAACAGACGCGTACCCGGATGATAAAATTTATTTTCCATCAGCATCTCAAGCTCCTCCATCGCCGCTGCGATCTGTTCAGCTTGATGAATCTCAGACGATACGGATGCCGTACAATGCTTTCCATACTCTGTCTCTATCCGGTCCAAAACCTCATTTGCAAACACGATGCAATCAAGCGCACGATTTTTTAATAGGATAATCGACTGCTGTGGTGTCAAATTTAAATATAAAAATGACTCGCTATCCTGAAATTCACTTTCCTTCTTTGCCAAGATGCGCTCCTCAAGGTCCACACCATTTTTTCCAAAGAAATCATCCTCTGTCTCAAGCATCATAATGCGACAAAAGCAGTCCACATCCTGCCGTGTCAAAACGCCGCCCGTGTGCTGCAATACCTCTGCCACATTCACTCCATTTACGATCTGATAAAGCGCATGCTCACGAATCTGCTGAAGGCTCTTTTTTCGCATCATCTTCTCTGCCCGTTCTGACTCAAGCTCCCGCACTGCTCTCGAGATCGTCTCCTTAAATTCGTTCGGATCAACCGGCTTTAAAATATAGTCCGAAACGCCGAGGCGCACCGCCTTTCTGGCATAGTCAAACTCACTGCAGCCAGAGAAAATCACGCATTTCATGTCCTCATGGCCATCAATCTGCTGGCATTCCTCGATCAAACGAATGCCGTCCATAAATGGCATCTTTACATCCGTAAGTAAAATATCAATCTTGTGATCCTTTAAATAATCGAGCGCTTCACGGCCATTTGCGGCCTCTGCGATCTCGCATGGCAGCTGCATATGTCGAAGCAGCATCTTAATACCGTTTCGCTCAATTCGCTCATCATCTACAACCAATACCTGATACATTTTTTCGTATCCTTTCCGTCTTCATAGTGCCAGAATCGCTATCTTATTTCTGGTTCTTCTAATCTTATTTTACCCTAACAGACGGCTAAAATCAACGACAAAAATGGGCAGCGTGCTTGCTGCCCATTTGCTGTTCACGGGAACTGTAATTATCCCAATATCCAAATTTCTTCATTGTACTGCGCAATCGTACGGTCAGATGAGAAGAATCCTGCCTTTGCAATGTTGACAAGCATCTTCTTTGCCCAACCCTTACGGTCTGCGTAATCATTCATAACCTGCTCTTTGCGTGCAATATACTCCTTCAAATCAAGAAGAGTCATAAACCAGTCTTTTGAGATCAGCTCGTGATGAAGCTGCTTTAATGTTTTTTCATCGCCTGCCTCAAGCATTGGCTCACTTACTAAAAAATCGACTGCGGTGTGGATGTCTTCGTCTTCTGTGTAATAATCCTTTGCGCAGTAATCGGCCTTCTCATAATGTGCGATGACCTGCTCGCTGCCCTCACCGAAGAAATAGATATTGTCCTCGCCGACCAGCTCTCCGATCTCAACATTTGCGCCGTCTCTGGTTCCGAGTGTGATGGCACCATTTAACATAAACTTCATATTTCCGGTACCGGATGCCTCCTTAGATGCCAGTGAGATCTGCTCGGAGATATCACATGCCGGAATGATCTTGGATGCCTTTGTGACGTTATAATTTTCTACCATCACAACACGCAGATACGGGCTGACTGCCGGATCCTTCTCGATGACCTGCTGCAAGCTCAAAATCGCATGAATGATATCCTTTGCGATGATATATGCCGGTGCTGCCTTTGCGCCAAATAATACGGTGATCGGTGTCTTTGGAAGCTTTCCAGCCTTGATTTCAAGATACTTGTGGATCGCCCAGAGCAGATTCATCTGCTGGCGCTTATACTCATGAAGACGCTTTACCTGAATATCAAAGATTGAATTCTCATCAATGATGACGCCCTGTGTGCGCTTTAAATAATCAGCAAGCTGGCGCTTCTTCTCCTGCTTAATGGCAAGCAGACGCTCTAATACGGCATCATCATCGGCAAATGCAAGCAACTTCTCTAATTCACACGCATCTTTCTTGAATCCGCTTCCAATCCACTCTTCGATCTGAGCGGCCAGTTCCTCGTTGCAGGAAAGCAACCAGCGACGGAAGGTAATTCCGTTTGTTTTGTTGTTAAACTTCTCCGGGTAAATCTTATAAAACGCATTTAACTCAGAGTTCTTTAAAATCTCGGTGTGCAGATACGCAACGCCATTTACACTGTGACCATAGTGCATATCCATATGTGCCATGTGAACACGGTCATTCTCGTCAATGATTGCCACCTTCGGATCCGGGTAAGCTGTCTTTGCACGCTGATCAAGCACCTTAATGATTGGAACCAGCTGCGGAACGACCTTCTCAAGGTATGCAAGCGGCCACTTCTCCAGCGCCTCTGCCAGAATCGTGTGATTTGTATAAGCACAAACCTTTGTAACAAGTGCTATCGCCTCATCCATCGTGATGCCACGCTTAAGCAGCAAACGAATCAGCTCCGGGATGACCATAGACGGATGGGTATCATTGATCTGAATTGCTGCATACTCGTCCAGATCCGTCAGCTTACTGCCGCGCGCGATACACTCATCCAAAATCAGCTGTGCCGCATTGCTGACCATGAAATACTGCTGATAGATACGAAGCAGATTTCCAGCCTCATCGCTGTCATCTGGGTATAAAAACAGCGTTAAATTCTTTGCAATATCCGTCTTATCAAAGCTGATTGTTCCGTCTTTAATCAGACTCTCATCCACGGTATCAATATCAAACAGATGAAGCTTGTTCGTGCGGCCCTCATATCCTGTCACTTCGATGTCATACATACGAGAAGTCACAGACAGATCGCCAAACGCTACCGGATAGCTCACATTCGTCTTGATCAGCCAGCTATCATTTTCAATCCACGGATTTGGTGTTTCCTTCTGGAAATTGTTCTCGAAAACCTGCTTAAACAGACCCATATGATAATTCAATCCCACGCCATCGCCGTGCAAATTCAGTGTTGCCATAGAATCCAAGAAACATGCTGCCAGACGACCCAGTCCACCATTTCCAAGGGATGGCTCCGGCTCGATCTCCTCAATCTCGCCAATGTCCTTTCCTGCTGCCTCCAGTTCCTGCTTTACAGTTTGATATAATCCCAAATTGATCAAGTTATTGGACAATAACTTTCCAATCAAAAACTCAGCAGAAATATAGTAGACCTTCTTCTTTCCTGCTTCGCTCTCCTTCTTCGCTGCACAATCCTTTGTCATATCTAATAATGCATAATAAATTTCTTCATTTGTACAGTCAGCTAATGACTTATTATATTTCTTTTCACAGATTTCACTTACCATAATCAGTTAAACTCCTTTCGTGAGCCAATGTGTTACATTCACAGAGCAACGTTACCTAGATTAGCGGTGAGACGAGTTGCTTCGTAAATGCAACTGCCCTGTGAACCATTGACTGCATTTTAATGCTTTTTTTAATGTTTTTCTTGCATTATGCCGCCTTTTTATGGTACTATCCTATCATTATAACTTTCTCAGTTTTATCCAGATAAACCAAAAGGAACCAAATAACCTAACAGGAGAGATTCAATGCAGATACCAGAATACGAAAATTATCATGAAACAAAATCGCACAGCGCACCCGATTTTCCTTACAATACTTACATTTGTTCCATTCCGCTTGATTTTGAGAAAGTGCCGCTGCACTGGCATGATGAGGTGGAGATTATCTATATCAAAAAGGGACGCGGACGCGTCACCTTGGATTTTACTTCCCTTTATGTGGAAGCCGGCGATATCATCGTGGTAAGCCCCGGACAGCTCCACGCCATCGGCCCGGCTGAGCATTCGATGGAATACGAAAATATCATTTTTTCACTTGATCTGCTGCGAACCGGCAGCATGGATGCCTTAAATCAGGAATTCTTTGAGCCCTTTTTAGCGGGAGCAATCGGCTTTGAGCATCTGATCTGCCGCGACCATGAAGATTACTCGGCGCTCTCGTCGTGTCTAAACCGCGCGGATACAATCTGCCGCAGCTTTCCAAAAGGCTACCGCCTTGCGATAAAGGGCTATCTTTTTGAATTCTTCTATACCATATTCACAAATTCCACAGATATTCCTGCTACCAAAAGCGATCCGCGTCTGGAACGCTTAAAAACGGTGCTCAAATACATTGAAACGCATTACGCTTCTGTAATTTCGATTGATGAGATCGCTGCTGTCGCAGGCTTTTCGGCATCTCACTTTATGCGCTTTTTTAAGGCAGCCATGGGAACATCTTTTACTGCGTATCTGTGCGCCTACCGCCTGTCAATGGCGGCACGCTTGCTCGTCTCGACAAACGACAGCATCTTAGATATTGCACTCTCTTGCGGCTATGAGAATCTTTCTTATTTTAACCGCTCGTTTAAAAAACGATACAAAAAGACCCCCAGCGAATACCGCCGAGGGTCCGATGAAGCCTAACGATTTATCCGTTTGCCTTCTTATTTGTTCGTTAATTACTTGTTCTTTTCTTGCTTATTCACCAATTTTATTTCCGGTGTATAACTGATAATACTTGCCCTTCTGAGCAATCAGGTCATCATGCGTTCCACGCTCGATGATGCGTCCCTGCTCTAAGACCATGATACAATCACTGTTCTTAACGGTGGACAGACGATGCGCGATAACAAATGTAGTTCTTCCGTGCATCAGCTTATCCATACCATCCTGAACAATCTTCTCGGTTCTGGTATCGATGGAACTGGTTGCCTCGTCCAGAATCAGTACCGGCGGATCTGCAACTGCGGCGCGGGCGATGGCAAGAAGCTGACGCTCACCCTGACTTAAGTTTGCACCGTCTCCGGTTAACATAGTATCGTAGCCCTGCGGCAGTCTGCGGATAAAACCGTCTGCGTTTGCAAGCTCGGCTGCTGCATGTACCTCTGCCTCTGTCGCATCCAGCTTTCCGTAACGGATGTTTTCCATAACGGTTCCGGTAAACAGATGCGTATCCTGAAGAACAATTCCAAGAGAATGACGAAGGTCATCCTTCTTGATCTTTCCGATGTTGATGCCATCGTAACGAATCTTTCCATCCTGAATGTCGTAGAAACGGTTGATCAGGTTGGTAATGGTCGTCTTTCCGGCACCGGTGGAGCCGACGAACGCGATCTTCTGACCCGGCTGTGCGTACAGGCTGACATCGTGTAAAACCATCTTGTCATCGTTGTAACCAAAGTCTACATGCTCAAAGACAACATCGCCCTTTAACTGTCTGTAATCGGTGGTACCCTCTGCCTTGTGGTAATGCTTCCATGCCCAGATTCCGGTTCTCTTCTCAGATTCGGTGATGGTGCCATCTGCGTTGACGACCGCATTTGTCAGTCTAACATAACCATCATCTACCTCTGGCTTCTCGTCGAGCAGCCGGAAGATTCGCTCGCCACCAGCAAGTGCCATGACGATACTGTTCAACTGGTTACTGATCTGGTTGATCGGCTGCTGGAAGCTCTTATTTAAGTTTAAGAAGCTAGCCAGACTACCAAGTGTGAAGCCGCCGACACCATTGATAGCAACAAGACCGCCGATGATCGCGAGTGCTACATAGCTTAAGTTTCCAAGCTGTACGTTGATTGGTCCTAAGATGTTAGCAAAACGGTTTGCATTGTAGGCACTCGAAAACAGCTCATTGTTCAACTGATCGAAGCGCTCGATACTCTCCTCCTCATGGCAGAAGACCTTTATAACCTTCTGACCGTCCATCATCTCCTCGATAAAACCATTTAATGCACCGATATTTTTCTGCTGTGCCACGAAGAACTTACCACTCTTGGAAGCGGCTGTCTTGCTGGCCCAGATGACAAGTCCTACCATTACGATGGAGACAAGTGTCAACGGCACACTTAAGATAATCATGTAAATCAGCACGTTTACAATACTGATCAAGCTGTTGATGAACTGCGGAATGCTCTGGCTGATCATCTGGCGCAGCGTATCAACATCGTTTGTGTACATGGACATGATATCGCCATGCTTGTGTGTATCAAAATATTTGATTGGAAGGGACTCCATATGCTGGAACATATCGTTACGGATGTTTCGCATCGTTCCCTGTGTAACGTAAACCATCGTCTTGGTATTGCCAAAAGTAGCTGCAATACCGATTGCATACAAAATACCCATTCGGACAATCGCATTGAACAGATTGGAATAATCTGGGTTTTCCTGTCCAAGAAGCGGTGTGATGTAACCGTCGATCAATGTCTTCATAAACATCGTTCCCTGTACATTTGCATATACGCTGACGAAAATACAGATCAGCACGAATACACAGTGAATCGGGTAACGCTTAAACACATAGGACATAATGCGTCCAAATACCTTCATTGGGTTTTCGACCTTCTGCTTTGGTCCTAAATTCCGTCTTTGTCCTGGTCCTGGCATTACTGATCACCGCCTTTCTCATCAAAATCGCCGCTTCCGCCGGTCTGAGACTCATAAACCTCGCGGTAAATCTCATTTGTAGCAAGAAGCTCCTCGTGTGTTCCCACTCCATTGATCTTACCGTCATCCATAACGATGATGCGGTCTGCACCCTGTACACTGGAGATACGCTGTGCAATGATGATCTTTGTGGTATCCGGAATTTCTGTAGCAAATGCCTGACGGATCTTTGCATCCGTTGCGGTATCGACTGCACTCGTGGAGTCATCGAGAATCAAAATCTTTGGCTTCTTAAGAAGTGCTCTTGCGATACAAAGACGCTGCTTCTGTCCACCAGATACGTTATTTCCGCCCTGCTCGATGTAGGTGTTGTAGCGTTCTGGGAAACGCTCGATAAACTCATCGGCACAGGCAAGCTTACATGCGCGGATGCACTCCTCATCGGATGCATTCTTGTCACCCCAGCGAAGATTCTCAAGAATCGTACCAGAGAACAGGACATTCTTCTGAAGAACGACGCTGACCTGATTACGAAGCGCTTCCATGTCGTACTGGCGCACGTCAAGGCCGCCGACCTTAACCAATCCTTCCTGTACGTCATACAGGCGGCTGATTAAGTTGACAAGACTGGACTTCGCACTTCCGGTTCCTCCGATCAGACCAATCGTCTCACCAGAACGAATCGACAGATTGATATCAGACAGGATTGGCTTTTCACTGCCCTCATTGTAACGGAAGGTCACATGATCAAACTCGATGCTGCCATCCTTTACCTCCTCAACCGGCTGATCCGGGTTTGTCAGGTTTGGCTTCTCATTTAATACTTCGCAGATACGCTCTGCACTGGCAATACTCATGGTCAGCATAACGAAGATCATAGAAAGCATCATTAAGCTCATCAGAATGCTCATACAGTAGGTCAAAAGACTCATCAGCTTTCCGGTGGTCAGTGCAACGCTTCCAGTTCCGATGATCATCTTGGCACCAATCCAACTGATTGCAAGAATACAGCCATATACGGCAAAAGACATAACAGGGGAGTTCAGTGCAACAACACCCTCTGCCTTTACGAAGATCTTATAGATATTCTCACTTGCCTTAACAAACTTATTCTTTTCGTAGTCTTCACGCACATACGCCTTTACAACGCGAATTGCAGAAACATTCTCCTGAACGCTCGCATTTAACGCATCGTACTTCGGAAATGCTGCGGTGAAGTACTTTCTTGCGGTATTAACAATGAAGAACAGTGCAATACCAAGGACAACGATAACACCTAAGAAAATCGTGGAAATTCTTACATTAGTGATGAATGCCATCGCCATCGCACAGATCAAACTGGCCGGTGCTCTCATACACATACGAAGAAGCATCTGATAGGCATTCTGAACATTTGTTACATCAGTGGTCAATCTTGTTACAAGGCTGGCAGTTGAAAACTTATCAATGTTGGAAAAGGAAAATGTCTGAATGTTGTCATACATTCCCTTTCGTAAGTTGCGGGCAAATCCGGCTGATGCCTTTGCACCATACACGCCGCCCATGATTCCGGCAAACAAACCGATCGCAGCAAACACAAGCATTCCTGCACCGACAAGGCAGATATGCTTCATGTCGCCCTTATTGACACCGTCATCAATAATGGAAGCCATCAGATATGGGATTAACATCTCCATCAAAACTTCCAGAATCATGTAGCACGGTGTCGCGATTGATGCACGCTTAAACTCTTTTACATATGCACCCAGTGTTTTTATCACGGCTACTCTCCTCCTTACCTGTTACGTGTTCTACGTTTTGTCGGATCTTTCTGAATACCTCAAAGCAGATCCTTCGCTCCTCATCTGTGATACCATCCTCCATCGCATCATGCGCGGCATCAATCACCGCGATCGTATCCAGATGAACCTTTTTCCCCAGCTCTGTCAGTTCCAGCCGCTTGAGCCTTGCGTCGTGCTCATCGGTGGTTCTGGTCAGATACCCCTTCTTCTCCATCAGCTGCAAGATGTTTGTCACCGTTGAACGGCCGATACCAAAATGAGTCTCGATATCCTTCTGGTAAACAGGCTCCTCTGCGTTATACAGAAAGCCCAGAATCCATCCGTGCATGTTGGTGATCTCATCAAATCCTGCCGCTGCGAGACTGGCATGAATGCCTCTCTCCACGATATGATTTACTCGTTTTAAGTTAAAGCATATCGAGTTTTCTTTTCCCATGCAGACCTCTCTTTCCTTTTGATTGTTTGATCACAAACTGTTCGATCATAAATTGTTTCATACAGAATTGTTCTATACAGAATCATTATAATGCGCGGATTCATTTTGTCAACCCGTTTTGCCCCGTTTTTGAAATGTTTTTTCCCAATGATGTTTTTTCCCAAGAGGAATGCGCGAAGTTTTATTGAAATTTTCCCCTATTTGTGGTATCCTTATATAAATAACTGATTTAGAAACTGATTGAGAAAAAGATTCCAACTAAAATCCCCCAAAAAGCTCTAAACAAAGTTCTAAATAAAGTTTATCAGAAATTTTAACTATGTAGAAACGCTAGAATTGGAAACACAATTCGAAATACGTTCTTACACAGAGGAGGCCCATATGCAAATACATGAATCTGCTGAAAACTATCTTGAAACAATCCTGATGCTGAGCAAAAAACTGCCGGTTGTACGTTCCGTTGATATCGCAAACGAGCTTGATTTCAAGAAATCCAGCGTCAGCATCGCAATGAAAAATTTAAGAGAGGGTGGAAAGATCACCGTGACTCAGGCAGGTTATATTTACCTTACTGACAGCGGTCGTGAAATTGCTGAGATGATCTATGAACGCCACCAGTGGCTGACCAACTGGCTGACAAGCCTTGGCGTTGACAGCACAGTTGCTGCTGAGGATGCCTGCAAGATGGAGCATGTCATCAGTAAGGAAAGCTTTGAAGCACTGAAGAATCATTTCGGTCAATTTTGATTTCAAATGATGGTTATTTTACTATGATAAAAAAATTTCTTCGCGTTTTTCTTCCTTGTTTTTGCATTCTAATTAGTCTGGTGACCCTTGGCGGCTGCACAAAGCATCCGCCGATCACCTTTTCTTCTATATTAAATATTCAGGCAGACGAATCCGGAAACCGCACGATGACGGTCATAGCAAATAAGACGACACTGCAGAATCTGTTCCATAACAGCAATTTTTCCTTCCAGAGTTTTGTCTCGGCAAACTGCCCGAAAGATCTGGAATGGAATTATGTGGAGACCGCTTCCACCTATGAGCTGACATTTATTCTGTCTTTTGATTCACTGGATGAATATCAAGAAAAAATTGCGGCTCTGACTGGCATTGAAGATTTTTCAACGGTTCTTCGACCGCAAGTCGGTGTGAAGACTGGTTTTACTTTATCCGAACCAGATGATGTGATGGCCGTTTTTACCTGGTTTACCACTGCTTTGCAGGAACGCACGGCATTAAGTGACACCGATCTTTCTGTCTATCTTTCCCAGCAGACAAATGAGCTCATCTACAATGGGCGAAGCTACACCAGTGAAAATGGTACGCTTGTCTGTGATGCGGAAACGATTCTTGACGCCAAACGAATCGACATTCTGACTTCTCTTTCACTCAATGAATGGGAGCGCACGATTTATATTATCTTCCCAGACGAATTGAAAGACAATGCGTCAAATGTAAAGAACTATCTGGGTGCAATCGTCCCGGAAGGAATGGATGCGATCTGGAGTACCGACACGACCTGGAAGTTAACCTTCCACGCGGACAGCTTTACCGATCTGTGCATACTGACTAGCCAGCTGTTCCAATCCTCAAGCGAGTCTCTTGCAAAGGAGTCGATCATTGCGGAAAACTCCATGCGTATCGTTCATTCCTACGCAGAGCCATTTCAGTTTTCGTTCTTCGTGCCGGACTCCGGTACTGCACGCGCGCGCTATTTCTACAGCACCGACACAACGTCTGCACTTGCTGTATTCGATGAAGATCGAAATGAGCAAGCGCTTCCCTTTACGCGCGATGGGTACGATGGCTATGTCTGTCTGTTTGATGATCTTGTTGACGGCAGCTGCACCTACAACTACGATGCCGTCTTCCAGTATCAGCCACAGCAGATCACCGTCTCCACGCAGGTCAAGTCGATCCAGCTTCTGACGCGCACGATTACGCTCTCGCTTGGCGAAGTACCAAAGCTTCATCAGGATCTGATTACCGATACGATATGGCAGGATGCAGACGGTTTTGGAATCATTTCCGCCAAGGCTGACGACGAGAACCATCTGACCCTTTTCTTTACCCAGACGGGTACGCCGTCCTACCTTGCAAAGGGCTTTGAGGCTGTGTTTGGTGGAAAGGAAACACTCGACTACTGTTCACAGACAACGGCGCTGTTTCAGCCACAGCATACATACCGCTTCACAGAAAAGCTGGATTTCTCCCAGTTTCTGGTGCAGCCTGATACGACGCTTATCACGTTGAATGTTCAGCTGCCGGGCGGCACTACAATCCGCTCCGACTCGCTGGAGAGCAGTCTGACAAAGGAAGATGCCGTTTCCGGTGCGCTCTACTCTGCTAAGACAACAGATGAATCATTGACCGTTACTATGGCACTTTCCCAACCAAATGCTGCGTATTATCTATGTATTCTCTCACTATTGATTCTCGTGAGTGCAATTCTTTTTTCCATATACAAAGGGCTCAACCACCGCTAATCGCGGCGCTGAGCCTTTTCTCTTTTCGTTTTTAATTTCTTCTCTAATATTTACTTATTGCTGTTCTGTGTTACCGTTTTCCATTTTTAAAGTGGATTTGCCTGTTCTGTCGCTTATTTTGCAGCAGCCAGTGCATCCATTCCTAACTTTGCACAGCCAAGGATTCCCTGGTTGTCATTCAGACTCGGAAGTACGATGTAATTCTCAATATCAGCAAGCTCGTCGGTATCAATGTACTTGTTTACCATGCGAAGGGTTTCCTTGCGAATCAGATCCATCACGTGAGTCTGATGCATAACGCCACCGCCGAGTACAATGCGCTCCGGGGAAAGCAGCATAATCATGTCCACAAGTCCCTGTGCCACATAGTAAGCCTCTAACTCCCAGACTTCCTTCTGATCAGATAACTCGTAAGCCTTCTTGCCCCAACGCTCTTCGATTGCCGGACCACTTGCCATACCCTCTAAGCATCTGCCGTGATACGGGCATTTTCCCTTATAAGTATCGTTTGGATGCGGTGCCACTAAGATATGACCGCCCTCCGGGTGCTGCATACCGTGAAGCATCTTTCCGTCTACGATCACACCTGCACCGATTCCGGTTCCAACGGTGATGTAGATGCTGTTCTTTAATCCCTTGGTGATACCCCAGGTAGCCTCACCGAGCGCTGCTGCATTAACATCGGTATCAAATCCAACTGGAATCTGCAGTGCCTTCTTAAACTCATCGAGTACCGGATACCATCTCCATGCAAGCTTTGGTGTATTGCCCACACAGCCATACTTTGGAGAGTTCTCGTTTAAAATTACCGGGCCGAAAAAGCCGATTCCAAGCGCCTCAACCTGCTGCTCCTTGAAATATGCAATCATCTTTGGCATGGTGATCTCTGGTGTTTCAGTCGGGATGGATACGCGGTCTAATACCTCGCCGTTTTCGTTGCAGACAGCGAGCACCATCTTTGTGCCGCCGCCCTCTAATGCGCCTATTCTCATTTTGTTCTCCTCTATTCTCCCCTGTTTTCTGCTTTTTAGGGGAGTTTCCCTGTTTTATTTCAGTTTAAATCGATTTTTTCTCGCCTCTTATTTCTCGGTGATGTAGGAGTAAATCATCATCAGATTCTTACCCTCTACCTTCATCTTTCCGTAGCCTGCTGGAACAATCAGATGAGTTCCCTTCTTTACCGGAGTGCCATCAAAGGTTCCCTCTCCGTCCAGAACACTGATATCAACAAATGGCTGATCCCAGTCAAACTCAGCACTGCCATCTACAGTTGCCTTGCATACGGTGTAGCATGGGCAGCTAACCAGCTTCTCTGCCTCTGCACCAGCAACGTCAAGCTTTTCATGCTCTGCGGTTGCTGGTTCAAATGGAGCCTTGATTACATCAATACTCTGCTGTACATGAAGTGCTCTCGGCTTGCCGTCCTGAAGACGATCATAGTCATATACACGGTAGGTAATATCACTGTTTTGCTGAGTCTCAAGGATCAGTGTGCCGCCCTTGATTGCGTGAACACAACCCGGGTTGATCTGGAAGAAATCACCCTTCTTTACCGGAATCTCGCGGATAAACTCTTTCCAGCGCTTGCCGCGAATCATCTCCTCTACTTCCTCGTGATTCTTTGCATGGTGACCGATAACGATGGTGCCACCTTCCTTTGCATCCAGAATATACCAGCACTCCATCTTTCCGAGGGAGCCATTCTCATGCTCTGCTGCGTATGCATCATCCGGATGAACCTGAATACTCAGATCTGCCTTCGCATCAATAATCTTTATTAAAAGTGGGAAACGATCTCCCTGTACATCTCCAAATAATTCTCTGTGATTTTCCCACAGCCAGCTCAGTGTCTTACCCTTGTACTCAGTATTGGCAATGGTGCAATCTCCATGCGGATGTGCGCTGATTGCCCAGCACTCTCCAGTGTTGTCTCCCGGAATGTCATAACCAAAATCATCCTTTAAACGGCTTCCGCCCCAGATCATCTGCTTAAATACTGGCTCAAGCAATAAAAGTTCCATAGTAGTTCCTCCTTATGCGATACGAAATATCACTTTTTAAAGTGACATTTCTCTTGTGTCCAGTATACCGAATTCGGTAGGAAGTTACAAGTGCTATTTTCTTCGGATTGTTGTGATTTATTGACTGATTTAGAACTTGACCACACACGCAAAACAGAGTATAGTTAAGAGCGACATTACCGACCGAAACGGTCTTATAGGAGGAACGCGAAAACATGGCAAAGCTTGTATTTCACTACGGAGCAATGGGCTCCTCGAAAACTGCGAATGCACTGATGGTTGCATATAATTATGAAGAAAGAGGACAACACACGCTGATTTTAAAACCAGCGACCGACACCCGTGACGGCGTTCACACCGTCTACTCCCGCATCGGCCTCTCCAACACCTGCCGTTTGATCGACGAATTTTTAGATGAGTATGTTAAAAATCCAGACTGCGTGCGCCAGTATAACGCGATCATCGTAGATGAGGCCCAGTTTGCCACCCCAGAGCAAATTGACCTGTTCTCCGATATCGTAGATACTTATCAGATTCCAGTTTTGTGCTACGGACTGCGCGCCGATTTCCAGAATAAATTCTTCCCAGGCAGCCGTCGTCTGATGGAGATTGCCGATGAGATCAAGGAAATTAAGACGATCTGCTGGTGCGGAAAGAAAGCAACCTGCAACGCCCGCTACGACGATCATGGCATCATAAAAGAAGGCGATCAGGTCGTTCTTGGTGCCAATGACAAATACATTGCGCTGTGCAGAAAGCATTTTAAGGAGGGAAATCTCGGAAGATGATTTATCATCAGGCAAAGGATCCAGATTCGTATCAGCGAATCTTTTATCAGCAGATTGGTTTGAAACATCGCGATACCCCCGCGCCACAAAATGACTGGTCAATGAAGCCATCGCCTTTTCTTGCCATTGATCACGCATGTGGCGGCATCAACTGCTGGAGACGTGGCCAGCATTTTAAGGGTGTGGAAATTTCAATTGCGTTTGGAAAACTTCCATTGCTTATATCCTTTTCGGATGGTTCCGTCCGGGTTATAGTTTTGCAGATTCGTTGCTCTTCGTGAGCGTTCCATTGCCCGCAAAATCAATGCTTCCTGTCGTTCAATGTGGCGGATTAAATTTCCTCGCTCGGCAAGATTTTCTAATCCAACCTCATGATTTGATGTATACGCAATGGTCTGTGTGCCAATATCACATCCTATGTTTCCTTTTCCATAGACATGGCGAACAGTGCCATCCTTTCTTCTCTTACGAATGGGCTTTCCTTCAACAGTTACATGAACGTAAACACGTATTCGTCCCCGAATTCTTTTGCACAGCCACCCGAGTGCCATTCCGAGCAGCAGCATTAGTGCGATACTTTGTAGCATCTTTTTTCCTCCTTTTTCTTTTCCTTACAACACAAAAAAGGCCAATGACCCTGCGAAATTCGCAGAAGTCATCAGCCTTAACCAGCGGTTTGTGATACAAGGAATGTATCAATGGGAAAACTTCATTCCCAAAACATGTTTATTGTACTGTGTCGCCCTCGATCTGTCAAGGGGATTTTTCAAAAATGCTTGACAGGGGATTTTTCAAAAACAGGCATGAGATTTGTCCAGTTCTAGCAGGACGCGTGAACTGATGAAACAATATTATCTGCAATGTTATCTCGTGCATTTTTAATGTGCTCTGCCGTCAACTTCTCCGCAAGTTCCCCATCGTGCCTCGTAATCGCCTCTAAGATCGAGCGATGCTCGGCAACAGATTCCTCGGCTCTGCCAGTCACGCAGACTGACACGGCACGCGCACGGCGGATATAGTTATGAAAATTGGTCAGCACGTTTTGGAGCGGTCGGCTTTTTGATGCGGCAAAGATGATACGATGAAACTCGCCGTCCAACTCGCCCATCTCTTTGACATTGTCTGGCTTTTTCAGGTAATATTCCTGAAGCGCCATACACTGCTCAAGCTCCTCAAGCTCCTCTGCTGTGATCTTTTCAGCACACAGTCGCGCCGCAAGTCCCTCGATTCGGATGCGGACCTCGTAAATATCTTCCACATCCTGCTCGGAAACGCCAACCACGACTGCGCCCTTATTCGGGATATTTTTGACAAGCCCTTCAAGTTCCAGCTGCATCAGAGCTTCCCTCACGGGAGTACGGCTCACACCCAGACTCTTTGAAAGCCTCAGCTCATTTAAACTGTCCCCCTCTTTATAGATACCGTTTAAAATCGCATCCTCAAGCGTGTTAAACACTTGAACGCGAAGCGGATCCCCACTCTGCTGCATAGCTTCTCTCCTTTATTGCGTTGTTACTTTATGCGCTGTTGCTCTATTATTGTATATATTGGCTTTCGTGCTTTTTGTTTTTTACTTATCCTCGTAATCCATATCTCTGTGGAACACGTACTGTTCTGCATAACGAATCATCTCGTTCTCACTGATAACGGTGATACGTCCATTTGCATATTCCTGATCAATCAGTTCCTTGATGGTTACAACACCCTCGTTCTTCTTGTCGATGGCATTTGCACCCTTCAGTCCATAATACTGGTTGATCCATACGGCGATACCTGCCAGACCAGACGTGTTGCTGATGGCAACCATCGGCGGACGGTTCAAAATCAGCTCGGTATCAAAGATGTTGTAAATCTCAGGATCCTTCATGATACCATCGGCGTGGATACCGGCTCTTGTCAGGTTGAAGTTTCTTCCAACAAATGGAGTCATCGGCGGAATCTCATAGCCGGTTTCCTTCTCAAGATACTCTGCAATCTCAGTGATTACGGTTGGATTCATACCATCAAAGCCACCGCGCAGGGATGCATACTCAAATACCATTGCCTCGAGCGGCACATTTCCGGTACGCTCACCAATTCCAAGTAAGGAACAGTTGACAGCACCTGCACCATACAGCCATGCAGTAGACGCATTGACAACGCCCTTATAAAAATCGTTATGTCCATGCCACTCAAGCATATCGCTCGGCACACCGGCATAATGTTTTAAACCATAGATGATACCCGGTACGCTTCGCGGAAGGGAAACACCCGGATAGGAAATTCCGTAACCCATTGTGTCACAGGCACGAATCTTGATCGGAACACCGCTGTCCTTTGACAATTTCATCAGCTCAGTTGCAAACGGAACAACAAAACCATAATAATCCGCTCTCGTGATATCCTCGAAATGGCATCTTGGATGAAGACCAGCCTCAATTGCATCAGAAATAACGCCCAAATACTTTTCCATTGCCTGCTTTCTTGTCAGGTTCATCTTCTTAAAAATATGATAATCGGAACAGCTTACTAAAATACCAGTCTCATGGATACCGATATCCTTTACCAGCTCGAAATCATTCTTTGTTGCACGAATCCATGTCGTGATTTCCGGGAACTGATAGCCTAGCTCCATGCAACGCTCTAACGCATCACGGTCTTTCTTGGAGTAAACAAAAAACTCGGTCTGGCGTACAATACCATTTGGTCCACCCAGACGGTGAAGCATCTTATACAGGTCAACCATCTGCTGTGTGGTGTATGGCTCACGTGACTGCTGTCCATCACGGAAAGAGGTATCGGTGATGTAAATGTGTTCCGGCATATCCATTGGTACATGACGATAGTTGTAGGATACCTTCGGAACCTCGTCATATGGGAATATCTCTCGAAACAGCTCCGGCTGGTTGACGTCCTGCAGCTTGTACTCATACAGATCCTGCTCAAGCAGATTTGTCTTGTTGCTCAGATTAATGGTCTTGTTTGCCTTCATAGTGTCTTCCTCCTCTGTTGCGCTCCTCATTTTGCAATGCCTGTTGCAGTGCTTTTCCTGTATAGCAATCTACCACTTTAGTGTGATGAAATTGTATCATTGTATACAATTATACAATTCAATTTAAATCTGTCAAGTCCTTTTTGAAAAAACACTTAACTTGCAAAATACAACAGATACACATCCTCCATCGTTGGATTTGCCTGCCGCCATCCCTCTGGCGCCCGCTTTGCCACTACGCGAACCAGATAGGTGCCTTCCCCGACGATGGTTAAATTGCTGATTCGACTCTTTTTGATGCGTCTAAGCTCTTCCTGACTTACTTCCTTTTCCCACACATAGCCCTTTGTCATTGCCAGTAGCTGATGTGGCGCTTCTTTCTTTATGAGTTCTCCGTTTTTCATCATGATAATTTGATTTGCGATACAATCCACATCGGATACCACATGCGTTGCAATCAACACAATTTTGTTTTCTGCAATTTTGCTGATATAATTGCGAATCCGAATTCGTTCCTTCGGGTCGAGTCCCGCAGTCGGCTCATGTGAACTACTCGGTCATAGAATGGCCGAGCATCCAAAGTTTCCCTTGAATGCCGG
>CAVFYJ010000028.1:0-32815 GCA_963626545.1 Acetatifactor sp.
AGCATTTCCTTTGGTTTTCCTATTATAAAAACACTCAGAAAGGCATTTTCTGGCGTGTTTGACGTTCACTTGATGATCCAAGAACCGATTCGTTACATCAAAGAATTTGCAGAATCGGGAAGTGACATGATTACCATTCATTTTGAGGCTTGCGAGGATGTGGAGGCGACATTAAAATGGATTCGTGAGTGCGGCTGTAAGGCAGGACTTGCAATCAATCCGGGCACACCGGTAGAAGAGGTATATCCATATCTTCCGTTGACGGATATGATTCTTGTGATGACCGTGCAGCCTGGCTTTGGCGGTCAGAAGTACATCCATTTTGTGACAAAAAAGGTGGAAACCCTTCGTCAGTATCGGGATGAGCATGGCTTTGGCAATTCGGTGCTGATTGAAGTTGACGGTGGAATTTGTCTGGAGACAGCACCAGAGGCCGCAAATGCGGGAAGTGATATTCTTGTCAGTGGAAGCTGTGTGTTCAAGGGTGACATTAAGAAAAATGTATACGGACTGCTGGAAGCGATGAACGGTGGGAGCCAAAGATGAAGAAACTATTGCTGGTATTGGGCGGAACGCTCGATGCACTGTTTTTAAAGGCATGTTATGAAAAGCTTGGGCCGCAGCTTGTCGTTGCAGCAGATGGAGCGCTTGAGACGATTTTGGAGGCTGGAATTCCCTGTGATTGCGGCTTAGGTGATTTTGATACGGTATCTGAGGAGGTTCTTTCACAGTTTAAGAAAAATGAGAAGACGCGTCTGTTTGCCTTTCCACCGGAAAAAGATGAGACTGATGCAGAGCTTGCGGTGCAGTTTGCAGTGGAACAAAAACCAGACATCGTCTGGATTGTAGGTGCAACAGGCGGTCGCATTGACCATATGTTAGGCAATTTAGAGCTTCTTCGCATGCCACTTCAGGCGGGCGTTGAATGCGAGATTGTTGACCAGCAGAATCGGATTTGCCTTCTTGACCGACCAACGGTGCTAGAGAAAATGGAAAATTGGAAGTACGTTTCTTTCTTGTCCTACACGGATCAGACGCAGGGAATTACATTGAGTGGTTTTGCGTATAATGTCACAGACTTTACACTGAAAAAAGGAAGTACACGCTGTATTAGTAACGAGATTCGCGATGAGAAGGCAATGGTTTCCTTTACGAGCGGAATGCTGTATTGCATTCGTTCCCGTGATCGAGAGCCAGAAGAATTTTAAAGTTACGAGGTTATGGTTACGGGGAATTTTGGAAACATGACAACGGAAAAGAGGGATCAACATTGAAAAAACATAGAATTGGCCTGGCAGTATGCCTTGCTAGTTTTTGTCTCGGCGGTTGTAAGAGTGTGGTGCTTTCGACCTCACTGACCGATCATATTCTCCTTAGCGGAACGAAAACCAGACTGAGCTTGGAAGAGTGCAGTCTGGTCTTTCTGGATTTTCAGACTCGCTACAACTTATACTATGAAAATCTGGGAGAGACCGACTTTTGGAAGGAGGCAGCCGGAGAGAGTGATTTCTCCGATTACCTGCGCGATGGCAGGGTAAAGGAAGAGCTGTGCGCGTTGGTGCTGTTAAATGATATGGCATCGGGCCTTGGTGTGACGCTTGATGAAACAGACAAAGCGTCCTGTCAGGCAGCGGCAGCGGATTATTATGGCAGTCTGTCTGCTGCCGAAAAGGAGTATGTGCAGGGGGACGAGTCAAAGGTAGTGTCCTTGTACGAAAAATATCGTGTCGCGCAGAAGACCATCGACGTGCTCAGCGCCGATATCGACACGGAAGTCAGCGATAACGATAAGCGTGTCATGATTCTTCAGCTGATCGCATCGCCGTCATTAGAAGCCATTGAGAGTGCTAAGGAGCGTATTTCATCCGGCGAGGATTTTGAGAGTGTGGCAAAGGAAGTCAGCCGTTTCTCACAGATTGAGTATCAGGTCAGCCGTGGAACGCTCAATCCACTTTTGGAGGAGACTGCAATTTACATGAGTGATGGCGACGTCAGCGATATCATCCAGACCGAAGAGAATTATTATTTGATTCGATGTGTCGATGACTTTGACCAGGAACTCAGTGCAGCAAACGAGGGTAAGGTATTGGGAAAGCTTCGCTATGCGGCATGGTCACAAAGCTTCATAGACTATGCGAAAGAGCATCCGGTTGCCATTTCCGAGGAGATCTGGGAGAATCTTCATTTTTACCAGACAGCTGCATTTGCGTCGGATGATCTGTATGAGACATACGACAAGTATGTGCAAGAATAAAATCAAAGAACAAAGTCAAAAAATAAAATCAAAAAATACAAGCTTTAAAAATGTGATGATGATTCAAATCCATGCAAAATGAATGTGTGGATTTGGATCGTTTTTATTTTTATACAGAAGAGAAAATGAAAAAACAAAAATGAAAACAACAGGTAAGCAGCGTATCAGTCGTGAAAGCGTTACGTAAATAGAAGGTAAAATGTGAAAAATTAAGCCAAATTGAATTGACAATACAAAACTTAAGTGCTATATTTCGAGACGGCAGAGGGAGAAATGCAGCGGGCCCAAACAGTTCTTTCCGGCCAATTATCCATCACTGTAGATCTGCGAAAAGAAGAGGCAGATCAAGATGAGAAGAATAAAAAATAAGAATGAAAAAACAGTGATTGGAACAATGGAAGGAGTCCATGGTTATGAAAAGAAGAACACTTACCGCTTTAATGACAGCAATCGCAGTGACAGGTGTCTGTACAGGAGCATTTGCCGGAACCGATCGTTACCGGAGCAGAGTCCGGATGGGACGAGTGGGCTGCAAATTGGGAAGAGACCAGCGCAGATTTCACAAAGGTTTCTATTACACCAGGCGAGGATGAGACAAAGTTAAACTTTGCATGGTACAGCGAGAAAACCGACAGCGAGGCAACTCCGGTTGTTCATTTTGGAACCGATAAGGATGCATTAGAGGCATTTACCGGAACCGCAGGAGATGTAGACACCAGCCTGACAGGTGATACTGCGTATGAATACAATCATGTAACCGTAACAGGACTTGAGCCAGATACCACCTACTACTACACCGTAGAGAAAAATGGTGAGCAGACCGAGGTTTGCGAGTATAAGACACAGAGCCTTGATACCGTAAAGATTTTGTATGTAGGCGATCCGCAGGTAGGCGCTTCTAAGGGACAGTCTCAGAATGGCGAAGATCTGGTAGCAGATGATGGCGCAGCAAACACCGCAGCTCGTAACGATGGATTTGCATGGAACCGTACGCTGACTGCTGCAACCGAGCAGAATCCGGACATCAACTTCATGATCTCCGCTGGTGATCAGGTTAACAAGACAGGAAAGCCGAAGGAAGAAGAATATGCTTCTTATCTGGCATCCGATGTATTATCCGGTCTGGCAGTTGCAACGACCATCGGAAATCATGATTCCTTAAATGAAGACTATATGTATCACTTCAACAACCCGAACGCATCCGACTACGGAACAACGGCAGCAGGAGGCGATTACTACTATACATATGGCGATGGCCTGTTCATTGTACTGAATACCAACAACTACAACGTAGCAGAGCATGAGCAGTTAATCAAGGAAGCAACCGAGGCAAATCCAGATACCGCATGGCGTGTTGTTACCATCCATCAGGATATCTACGGAAGTGGTCTGGATCACTCCGATACCGACGGTATGATCCTTCGTACTCAGCTGACACCAATCTTTGATTCCTATGACATTGACGTTGTTCTTCAGGGACATGACCACACCTACAGCCGTTCCAAGCTGCTCTACGGCGATGGACAGACTCATCAGTCTTATGAGTTCTCCTTAAATGAGGATGGAACCGATTATGACTGGGCTCATGCAACAAACGTTGAGAGCGGTGAGAAGATTGAGCTGGCGCCAGAAGAGGGAAACACCGATGCAAAGGCTGCTCTTGAAGCATTCCAGGCTGACAACCAGTGCTACACTATTGAGGACGTTGACGGCAATACTGTAACCGATCCGCAGGGTGTTCTGTATATGACAGCAAACTCCGCATCTGGATCCAAGTTCTATGAGCTGATTAGCTCCCAGCAGGACTACATTGCAGCGCGCAGCCAGAACTGGCTTCCAAGCTACTCTGTAATCACCATGACAAAGGATTCTTTCGCAATCGACACCTACCAGGTATTAGACGATGGCAGTGTTGAGCCGATTGATGAGACCTTTACCATTCAGAAGACCGAGACTGCCGGTGAGGCTTCTGATGACACCTCTGCAGAAGATACACAGACCGAAGCTGCAGAGTCTGAGACTGCTTCCAAATAAAAAGCTGTGAAGCAGACAAAAAATACCAGACCGTGCACAAATAAGCAGCGAGTCTGGTATTTTCTGATTGTGCTTGCAATCGTTCTGTTCGCAGGCTTTGTCTGGAAGATCAACCAGACAGAGAAGACGCAGCTGGTAGTGCGCACCGGACAGACCTTTGAGAAGGCAACCGTCGTTGAAATTTTACAGGACAATCTGCAGGCGGATGGAAGCCGCGTGGGTGAGCAGAAGGTCCGTGTGCGTATGCTGACTGGCGTGCGAAAGGGCGAAGAGCTTGACATCACAAGCAGCGCAGGCTTTTTGTTTGGTGCACCGTGTACCGTTGGAATGAAGGTCATCGTCATGCAGAGTGTGGCAGGCAGTACGACCATTGCAAGCGTCTACTCGCAGGATCGTGAATGGGTCGTCTATGCGTTTGCAGGATTGTATCTGCTTAGTCTGATTATCATCGGTGGAAAGCAGGGCTTGAAGGGCTGCCTTGGCCTAATCTTTACCTTTTTTTGTATGATTTTTGTCTATCTTCCGTTAATCTATCAGAACTATTCGCCGTTTGGCGTTGCCGTGTTTGTGTGCTTCCTTACAACCCTTGTCACAATGTATCTGATTGGCGGACGAACAAGAAAGACAATCGCTGCGACACTTGGAACATTGGCTGGAGTTGTGATTGCTGGCTTGTCCGCACAGCTTTTTAGCATGGCTTCTGGAATCAATGGTTATAATGTATCCGACATTGAAAGTTTAATGACATTGTGGAATACAAATGGCATTCAGGTCGGCGGATTGCTGTTCTCTGGTCTCTTGATTTCAGCGTTGGGCGCGGTGATGGATGTCGCAATGTCTGTCAGCAGCTCCATGCAGGAGGTGTATGCTCAGAGTCCAGATATGACGAGGATGGAGCTGTTTCGCAGCGGTCTTCGCATCGGACGTGATATGATGGGAACCGACAGCAACACGTTGATTTTGGCGTTTGTCGGCGGCAGCGTAAGTATGCTGTTACTTGACTATTCCTACGATCTTCCGTATCAGCAGATCATCAATTCAAACAACATCGGCATTGCGATCATGCAAGGTCTTGCGGGAAGCTTTGGCGTCGTTTTAAGCGTTCCGGTCACGGTTTTGATCTGTACGCTTTTGTATCATCAGAAAAAGTCGAGCGCATCCGAATAAGACCAACCGCATCTGCGATGCCCCAGCCGATTGGGATCGCCATCCAGATGCCAACCACACCAATTTTTGTTGCTGATAGAACATAGGCGAGCAGTACGCGTGTACCGAGCGAGAGAATCGTGAGGACCACGGACATGCCCGCCTTTTTGATTGCGCGGTAATATCCGTAGAGCAAAAACAGGCAACCGATTCCACAGTAGAAGGCACCCTCCACGCGAAGGTAGACAACACCGGCGGAGATGACATCAGTTTCCGAAGCACTGACAAAGATCTGCATTAGCCATGGTGCCAGCAGGAAGACAATACCAGAGATGATCAGACTGAAGATGATGCTGATCGCAAAGGCCTGTTTGGTTCCTTTTTTGATGCGATCATGATTGCCAGCTCCATAATTTTGCGCAACAAAGGTCGAGAAAGCATTGCCAAAATCCTGCACAGGCAGGTATGCAAAGGTGTCAATCTTTACGGCAGCGGCAAAAGCAGCCATGATCGTAGAGCCAAAGCTGTTTACAAGTCCCTGTACCATCAGAATACCAAAATTCATGACCGATTGCTGCACGCAGGTGAGTGAGGACAGATTAAAGATTTCCTTTAAAATGTCGCGGCGAAAACGAAGATCTTTTTTCGCTGGCAGAAACTCTGGACATTTTACCAGTACATACAACAAAATGCCGATGCCTGAGACATACTGTGCAATGATGGTCGCAAAGGCGGCACCGCGGATGCCAAATGGAAAGACGGCGACAAACAACAAATCAAGCGCAATATTTAATCCAGCAGAGATCGCCAAAAATACGAGCGGAATCGTTGAATTTCCCAGTGCACGAAGAAGACACGAAAAGAAATTGTAGAGAGAGGTTGCGATCAGTCCGGCAAAGATGACATACAGATAGTCGCGCATTCCGTCAATGACATCGTCCGGCACCTTTAAGAAGGCTAAAATTGGCTCCATAAAGAGATAGACGATTGCATTTACGATCAGTGTGACTAGTGCAATTAGTACAAACGAGTGAACGATTGCAGACTTTAAGCGGTCCGTGTCTTGTCGGCCTTGATAAATTGAAAACAATGCGCCAGAGCCCATGGCAAGACCAAGGAAAATGGACGTTAAAAACGTCATTAGCGTGTAGGCGGAGCCGACCGCCGCGAGCGCGTTGCTTCCTAGCACGCGCCCAACGATCAGCGTATCCGCAATGTTATAAAATTGCTGCAATAGATTGCCTGCCATCATCGGCAGCGCAAACAGCAAAAGAGAACGGGAAATGTTTCCCTTTGTAAGATCGTGGTACATAAAAACTCCTGATTCAATTGCTTTTAATGAATTCGAAATGTGTAGTTTCCACTTACTAACTCAAAAGCGACACAATCAGACGAAGCGGTATCCGTCATTGCAGCACCTTCAAGGATCTGTACCTTACACTGATCCGTAGTCGGAAGCGTCAGACGAGCCGTCGTGTTTGCAGGAATTGTGCAGCGATACACAACAAAACTGTCCTTCTTTTCCCAAGAGGAAGCAACCTTGCCAAATGGTGTTTGCTGCTCGCCCTTTGCCCAGGTCAATGTGCCGCCCCAGAATGGAGCCAAGAAGATTCGGTGATATCCAGCTTCATCTGCTTTTTCACTGGTTTGAATACCAAGGACGGTGCGATACAGCCATTGTCCGATCGAACCATATGCATAGTGGTTAAATGAGTTCATCGACACATCGCCGAAGGTACCGGTCTCTGCAATGTAGGAATTCCAGCGTTCCCAGATGGTGGTTGCACCATTGATGACGCTGTAGAGCCAGCCCGGATTTCCTTTTTGTTCAAGCAGAGTAAAGGCAAGTTCAGTCTTACCACATTTTGTCAATGCTGGAAGCAGATGGCTGATTCCAAGGAAACCAACAGATAGATGATCGTCTCTTCGATGAATCGACTCGACAAAGTATTGAATTGTCTGATCCATCGTCTTTTCTGGCATCAGATGAAAGTCGATTGCAAGCGCATAGGCAGTCTGGCTCGGATGGTGAGTGCTTCCTACTTCCTCACTATAGCGAGTCTGGTTGATGATTGTGCCATCTGCCTGTGGGGTGCCTTTGCTCATCTCGCCCCAGTAGGCAAGAGAGCCATCTGGCTGAACCCATGCCTCTTGGAAAGCGGTACGAATATCCTCAAAGCGCTTCTGATAAAGAGCAGCATCGTCTGTCTTTCCTAAAATGCGAGCAATGCGAGCCATTAAATCGGCAACGTAAGCGGCATAGGCAGTCGCTGTCAGGATAAATGGGGTCGACTCATCAAAGGTCAGATGATCGCCGCGGCTTTGCTGCACCTGAAGAAATGGTTTCGTGGAAAGATCGGACTGCTCTGGGCGAGGCGTGCCGTCTACTGTGCGAAGACCGCAGTTTTGACGGGAATCCAGACTCTGGTAGGCAATCCAGCGCGCCATGCACTCATAATTTTCCTCCAACACACGAGTATCGCCGTAGGCCAGATACATTTCCCACGGAACAATTACCGAGGCATCTGCCCAGCCAGCGCATCCGGCCGGACGATTATCGCCGCCAAGCGGTGCCGTATCCGGAACAGCGCCCTGACGATTATACATCAGCTGGCCGTCACGTACATCGAGCAGCCATTTGTTCATAAAGGATTGAACATCCATGTTGAAGGCAGCAGTCGGTGCGAAGACTTGAGCATCGCCGGTCCAGCCCATACGCTCATTTCGCTGCGGGCAGTCGGTGTACACCAGAAGAGAATTGCCACGCTGCCCCCACTGAATGTTGCTCTGTAATTGATTTACTAACGGATCTGAGCATTCAAAGCTTCCGGTTGTGTCAGGGGTGTTGCAAAGAACGAGACCTTCCAGACTCTCGACACAGCGAATATCAGACAGCATACAGCCATTTCCGGTAATCTCCACATAGCGGAAACCGTGGGAAGTAAAGGACGGCACGAAAGTCTCGCCGTTTTCATCCCCACGAAATGTATAAGTATCGGTGTTCGCAGCGGAACGAATATTTTTGATGTAAATTTCGCCGTTTGCGTAGCTCATTTCGCCGTAGCGAAGCTTAATCGAAAGACCGCGTGCGCCTTTTAAACGAAGGCGAACGGTTCCAACCATGTTCTGGCCAAGATCATAGACAAAATGACCAGATGGAATCTCCTGCATGGAAATCGGTGTCAGTACACGTTCAATCACGGCAGACGGACCTTCCTGTGCAGTCAGTTCAAATTTTACAGGGTGTGTAAAGGCACCATTTGTCGGAACTGGCTCACCTGGCCAAGGAAGAATGCCGCAAGTTCTCCAACGCTTGTCCGTAGTATCAATGTGTGTCAGATCGGCTGGCAGCAGACGCGAATCAAAGTTTTCACCGTCCAGATAATCGGAGTCCACGACAGCGCCCTTATCGGTAAAGAGCCAGGAGTCATCGGTCACAAGCTCGTCCTTGCTTCCATCCGTATAAGTAACAATCAAACGTCCCAGAAAAGAATTTTGTTCGCCATATTTCATCGGGCCGCTGTAACCACAGTAGCCGTTGTAATAGCCCTTGCCGACAACAGCGAACAGCTGGTTTTCGCCTTCGTGCAGCAGTTTCGTCACATCGTAGGTCTGATAGAAGATGCGCAAACGATAATCGGTAAAGCCTGGCGCGAAGAAACTGTCATCGGCGTCGATTCCGTTTATCTTTACACGGTAGGAGCCGCGGGCTGTTGCATACAGGCGGGCAGAGGCAATTTTTTTCGCTGCATCCGCATGGAAGGAGCCAAGCAAATTTACGGCCGGAACTGAGCAAGCAAGCTCAAACTGATTTTTAACGGTTAGGATGCCGTCCTTGCAGGTGCCAAGTACCGAGAAAATACCAGATTCGTCTACAAAGCTTTCTTCCTGAAATACGGTATTTGTTTTCGGATCGGAGATGACCAGATTGTCATAGTAAGCAGTGCTTCCCAGCTGCTTAAAGCCGACAGAGAACAGGCATGCGCGGCGCGGAACGAAAAAGCCAGCATTTGGTATCAGGTCGGCCTCTTTGTCTAGTATCGTTACATTATTAATAGAAACGGAAGTCTCACGGTGATCAACGGTAATCGAGATCGTATTCCAGTCGTGTTCGCAGCCCTCTGGAACAGCATCTTTACTGATCGCATAGCCAGCATTATTTCCCAGAACCACTACAGTCGGAACATGGCCCTCTGCCATACTGCCATCCCATGCGTTGTCGCAATATTCATGGATCGTTAGGGTGCGAGTATCCATGTCCACATCAAATAATACATAATTATCCTTATTTCGAGCGGAGAGCACGATGCCAGCTTTATTGCCGCTGTCAGTCTTGAAATCAACCGTCATCTGGTAGGAATACAGGCAGGCGGTGTTGGTCGTTTTCTTTGGAGAGCCAATCCACTGTGCGCCGTTCCATACGGAGGAATCCTTTCCCATAAGACCGGTCTCAAACCAGGTCGTTTCGCTCTCGTGCATGGCCTTTTCTTCGTCCCATACGCAGACCTTCCAGTAGTAGCGGGTGCAAGGCTCGAGGTGAGTGCAGTCAGCTGTTAATGCGGTGTGCTGTTTGTCACTTTTTACAATTGTGCTATCCCAGATGGGGGTGGTCAGTTTTTCATCTTTTGAAACGAGGATGCGGTAAGCGATCTGCTTTGCACCAGTTCGTGAGGTTGCCATCTGCCAGGAAAATGTTGGATTTTCGCAGTCAATGCCCAGTGGGGTACGCTGCGCCTGGGTGCGGCAGTTTAAAATGGAAGTACTCATTTTTGAAGTCTCCTTTGTTGTTTTTTTATCGAATTTTCTAGAATTTGCCAAATTTATTTCTCTCTGGTATCATAGCACAAAAATGGGGGAGTGTCCACCGCTGCGGCAACCCGGAAGTGTGATTCCATCGGGAATTTTTTGTGCTACCCGGAAGGATTACGAGGGGCGGGTTCGGCGAAGTGTTTGTCGGCGTCACTGTTCAGCGATGCCCACTACGCACCTTTTTATCATACGTTATTTTGAGCAGCTCGCTTCAACGTTCCGCCTCGTAAATCACATTCGCCTCACCGCCCACTACGTAACGAAGCACCGCCCGATACTTAAGTGATCATTATAAAATTCCCGGCCCCGTGAACAGTAACGACCATCATTAAGTGATATAAATTCGCAAGCTAGAGTGGTTGTCTGTATACAAAAATCATGCTATTATAACATCAGGGTCGAAATCGTGGCTCAAAATAGAAGATATTCTGATTATTAGGAGGAGATAGAGATGGCTTGCACAACAATATTAGTTGGAAAAAATGCTTCGTATGACGGTTCAACAATGATCGCGCGAAATGACGATTCAGGAGCCGGACACTATATGCCGAAAAAGTTTGTAGTAGTTCATCCGGAGGAGAGACAGAAGGTGTATCGTTCTGTAATTTCCCATGTGGAAATTGAACTTCCAGACAATCCGCTTCGCTGCACATCCATGCCAAATGCATTAGATGGTGAAGGCATCTGGGCAGCCAGCGGTGTAAATGCAAAAAACGTTGCAATGACGGCAACCGAGACAATCACCTCAAATCCGCGTGTGCTTGGTGCAGACCCGCTTGTAGTTTATGAGCCTGCAAAAGATGGAAAAGAAGAAAAGGCGGGCGGTATCGGTGAGGAAGATATCGTTTATATTGTGCTTCCGTACATAACGAGTGCAAGAGAAGGTGTAAAACGTCTGGGCAGTCTGCTTGAGACATACGGTACCTATGAGATGAACGGAATCGCATTTCAGGATAAAGACGAGATCTGGTGGCTTGAGACCATCGGCGGTCATCACTGGATTGCAAGAAAAGTGCCGGATGATGTTTATGTAGTAATGCCGAATCAGTTTGGAATGGATGAGTTTGATTTAGAGGATGCCTATGGCGAGCAGAAGGAATTTATGTGCTCTGCGGATTTAAAGGAATTTGTCGAGAAGAATCATCTGAATCTTTCTCAGGATGGAAGCTTTATTCCGCGTGACATTTTCGGAAGCCATGACGATTCCGATCATGTGTACAATACGCCGCGTGCATGGTATATGCTTCGCACGTTAAATCCGCAGACCTTCACCTGGGATGGACCAGATGCCGATTATACACCGCTTTCCGATGATCTTCCATGGTGCTTAATCCCAGAAAAGAAGATTACCGTAGAGGATGTTAAGTATGTATTGTCCTCTCACTATCAGGGTACACCGTATGATCCATATCTTTCCTATGGCGATAAATCCATGAAGGGGGCGTATCGTTCTATCGGTGTAAACCGTACCGACTTTTTATCTGTTATTCAGATGAGAGCCGATCATGAGGATGACAGTCGTGCAATCGAGTGGGTAGCATTCTGCTCCAATGCATTTAATACATTACTTCCATTCTATGCAGATGTCGAAGAGACACCGGATTATGTAGCAAATACCGATAAGAATGTATCTACGGATAACTTCTATTGGACAAGCAGATTGATTGCGGCAATGGCAGATGCTTCTTACAAGAGTTCTCTGTTCCATGTTGAGCGTTATCAGGGCTATGTGATGGCAAAGAGTCATGAGCTGATCGCAAAATACGATGCAAAATTGGCACAAACTACGGATAAGGCAGAGCGACTTGCCATTAAGCATGAAGCAAATGAGGCAGTTGCACAAATGGCAAAGGATGCAGCGCTCACAACACTTGAGAAGGTACTTTCTGAGCTGACCAATCAGATGAAGAATGCATATTCCAGATCAGATGCATAAAAATCAGTTGGGACTTAGGCAGCATTTTGCATCGAAGATAATAGGCTGCATAGGAGACATATAGATATGAAAATTTTAATAACAGGTTTTGATCCGTTTGGCGGAGAAAGTGTTAACCCGGCATATGAGGCCGTAAAGCTGCTGCCGGATACGATCGCGGGAGCACAGCTGATCAAGCTTGAGATTCCAACGGTATTTACAAAAAGCATTCAGGTGGTAAAGGATGCAGTCAAGACACATCGCCCAGATATGGTAATCAATGTAGGACAGGCAGGCGGACGTGCTTGTGTAACCGTAGAAAAGGTGGCAATCAATCTGGCAGAAGCTGGAATTCCAGACAATGCAGGAGAGGAACCACACTATGAATCACTTGAGGCAGATGGACCAGATGCTTATTTTTCCACGCTTCCGGTAACGAAGATGGTGCAGAATGTAAAGGCACATGGGCTTCCGTGTGAGGTTTCGTATTCGGCGGGCACTTATGTCTGCAACAGCATTATGTACCGTGTATTGTATTTTGCAGCAAAGGAATATCCAGAGATGAAGGCAGGCTTTATTCATGTTCCGTATTCCTGTGAGCAGACGGCAAAGAAAAATGGACGTGTAGCATCCATGCCGCTTGAAACAATCGCAAAATCACTGGAGTATGCGATTGAGGCAGCTGTGAAAGGTTAAGTTTTGACTTGACTTTTAACGGTCTCATTGCTATAATTTGAGTAATCACGCGGAGGGTGAACCGTTCGTAAGAAATGGCAAGCTGGATAAGGTGACAGGCTGAGATGCCTGTTTCCTATCCGGCTTTTTTCTTTGCCAAAAATAGTTTTAATCTGTTGTTGGCATTTAGGAGAATGAAAGGGGAAACCGTATCCGCAGGCGAATAGGAGGAAAAATGAAAGATCAAAATTTGACACAGGGCAATATACTGGCAGCATTGTTAAAATTTGCGATTCCAGTATTTTTCGCCTTATTTTTGCAGGCCATGTATGGTGCAGTTGATTTGGTGATTGTCGGTAAATTTGCCGAAGTAGCAGATCAGTCTGGTGTTGCATCGGGAAGTATGTTAATGAGCATTCCGACAACGGTTGTTGCGGGTTTATCAATGGGTATTACCGTTTTTATTGGTGAGGCGATTGGTGCAGGTGATAAAAAGAAGGCAGGAGATGGCATTGGAGCTGGTATTTGCCTGTTTTTTACAATTGCAGTTGCATTGACTCTTGCAATTATCCCAAACAGTAAAAACCTTGCCATACTGATGCATGCACCAGAAGAAGCACTTACCCAGACGGCGCAGTACATCCTAGTTTGTGGTATCGGTGTTGTATTCATTCTGGCATATAACGTACTCGGCGCGATATTTCGTGGAATCGGTGATTCCAAAACGCCGTTGTTTACCGTAGCAGTGGCCTGTGTCGCAAATATTATTGGCGATTTAATTTTGGTAGCAGGCTGTCATCTTGGTGCAGCAGGTGCCGCTGCCGCGACCGTATTGGCACAGGCAATCAGCGTAATCATTTCACTGTTGGTTATCCGAAAGCGAGAGCTTCCATTTATCTTTTCAAAGTCAAGCATCCGTTTTCATGGTACCTACATAAAAAAGATTCTTTTTATCGGTGTTCCAGTTGGACTGCAGGAACTTCTTGTGTCACTTTCTTTCTTGTTTATCCAGACAATTGTAAACTCGATGGGAGTAATGGCATCCGCCGGTGTCGGAGTTGCCGAAAAGGTCTGTGCTTTCTTAATGTTGGTTGGTTCGGCCTTTATGCAGTCCATGTCTGCATTCGTTGCCCAGAATAATGGAGCCGGACAGCACGAACGATCCCAAAAGGCATTGTTCTATGGAATTGCCTGTGCCTTTACGGCAGGAGCCGTCATGGGTGGATTGGCATTCTTTGGTGGATCTTCCCTAGCAGCAATCTTCTCAAATGATGCAGAAGTAATCGCTGCTGCCCATTCTTATTTAAAGGCATACGCAATTGACTGTCTGCTTACCGCCGTATTTTTCTGCTTTGTCGGTTATTTCAACGGTTGCGAGAAGAGCTTCTTTGTCATGATGCAGGGCTTAATCGGTGCCTTCTGTGTGCGTATTCCAGTCGTATATTTAATGAGCCGTATCCCGGATGCATCGCTCTTTATGATTGGTCTTGGAACGCCGGCATCGTCGCTAGTGCAGACGATTCTTTGTATCGGGGCATTCTTCTACTATGAGAAGAAGTGGAAGAAGAGTTAATAGGGAATCCACTCTCCGCCAGCGCCTTAATAGAAGACGAATATTCCGTTGGCGTCATCCCCGTCAGTTTCTTAAACTGGCGTGAAAAATATTGAACGGACTGATACCCGAGTCCGGCAGAAATCTGTGTAAAATTGAGGCGGCCGCTTCGAATCTGTTGCTTGGCCTCCTCAATTTTTAATTGGTGAAAATAATTGATCACACCCATATCAAATTGCTCCTTCATCAATTTTTGTAGCTGCGTGCGCCCGATCAGATTGTCATGGCAGACTTGTTCAAGTGTGACCTGCTCATGAAGATGTTGCTTTAGATAATTCGTAATTAAATCAAGCGTTTCTTCCGTGTTTTTTAATTTATAGGAGGCCGGCTTTTGTTCAATTCTTGCACTTTGCGTATGTTCAAACCGGCGCAGCAGATGAAGCAAAAATTCCTCCAGATAAAGGCGAATGAGCTGGCCACTTCCGAGCGGCATCGTTTGCTTGAGTGGCATGGCAGCTAAGTAGGGATCATCGAGACGACAGTCAAAACTTTGCTTTGCCTCCTGAATGATCGAAGCTAACAGACGCCGCTCAGCCTGATCAATACGAAGAATTCGGTCTGAGAGCGCATATAGCTTTTGCTCGGCAGAGGAATAACCATCAGAAGAGTCGCTTATTTCAGCGTTTGCAGAAAATGGATTCATTGTCGATGCATTTGTTGATGCCTTCTTTGTTAATCCCTTTTTTGTCAAGCCAAACGAGATGACAATCAGATTTGGGGCAATTTCTCCGTCAGAGCGCACGGCATGAAATTCGTTTGGCTGATGAAAATAAAGTTCACCGGCCTTTAACCGAAATTCGGTAGTACCACTCGTAAGAATCGTTTCGCCCTTATCGGCATAAACAAATTCCCAGAAATCATGTGATTCTCCCTCAAAAGTAAAATCCGTTCGGTATTCGTAGTAATGAATGCTGTAGATGGTTTCAATCGAAAGAACAGTTTGAAAATCAATGCCTGGATATTCCATAGTCTCCTCCTTGCTATTTTTGGCGTCCATTCCAATTATGTAGATGGATGTACGTAGTGCGAAATTGTCGTATGTATTTTATTATGCTCGAAAAAGAACCGATTTTCAAGCCTTTGATTTGCATATTTATCTTTGCAATGTACACAATCGTCCGTTTAACCCAAAGCGATCTTGCTTCGCATTTTGCCTCGTGCTATAGTGAAGAAAAAAAGAAAACGAGGTATTCGTTATGGAAAAGAAAATAGAGAAAATAGAAAAAATAGGAAAAAGCGAAGCAATCGTAAATGGACATGCAGTAAATGAGTATGTATTTGAGGCAGTCCGCCACTTTGAATTTAGTGGTACATTAACCGATGTTCGTCCATTCGGAAATGGTCATATTAACGATACGTATCTGGCTGAGTTTGACATTTTCGGAATGGGTCAGGTAAAGGTCATTGTACAGCGCATGAACCGTAATGTATTCAAAAAGCCGGAAGAGCTGATGGAAAATGTGGTAAATGTCACCGAGTTTTTGAAAAAAAAGATTAAGCAAAACGGGGGAGATCCATCCAGAGAAACGCTGAATATCATTCTTTCCGTTTATGGAAAGCCGTTCTATGTGGATTCACAGGGTGAGTATTGGCGTGCTTATAAATTTATTACGGGCGCATCCTGCTATGATCTTCCAGAGAATCCGCAGCAATTTTATGAGAGTGCATATGCATTTGGTCATTTTCAGCAATTATTGTCCGATTATCCGGCAGAGACATTGTATGAAACCATTCCGGGCTTTCACGATACCAGAAAGCGTTACGAGGCATTTGAGCAGGCAGTAAAAGAGGACATTCTTGGCCGTGCGGCAAATGTACAGCGTGAGATTGCATTTATTCGTGAGCGAAAGGAGATGACTGGTGAGTTTATGAACCGTCTTGAAAAAGGAGAACTGTCCCTTCGCGTGACACACAACGATACCAAATTAAATAATGTAATGATTGACGATCGCACCCAGAAAGGCATTTGTGTCATTGATCTTGATACCGTCATGCCGGGTCTTGTGATGAATGATTTTGGTGATTCGATTCGTTTTGGCGCAAGCACAGCAACAGAGGACGAGACGGATTTGAGTCTTGTATCGTGCAGCATGGAATTGTTTGAGACCTATACAAAGGGATTTTTAAAGGGCTGCGGCAATTCGCTGACACCGCTTGAGATCGAGCTTCTTGCGATGGGCGCAAAGATGATGACCTATGAGAACGGCATTCGTTTTCTGACGGATTATCTTCAGGGCGATGTGTATTTTAAGATAGCAAGAGAAAATCATAATCTTGATCGCTGCCGCACGCAGTTAAAGCTGATTGCGGATATGGAAGCAAAGTGGGATCAGATGCAGGAGATTGTACAGAAGGCTAGTGTAGAAAGCCAGTGCTGAGAGTAGAAAGGAAAACGAAAAAATGTGTTATTCGATGACAAAATTATTGGATTATTTAAAATTAGAATCCGCGTTACAGACGCGTGCAGAGGCCTTGTTTCAGGAAAATAGAACAAAGCTGGAGGAAATTGCTGCCACATGTGAAAACAAAGCGGAAGGTGCGTACCAGCCGGGTGGATCAGGCGATGATTTTTCTGCATTAAAGGATCTGGATCCGCTCTGGAAGCTTTGCGTGGTGCTTCTTCGTGCATGTAATGTCTGGAAGTGGTATCAGAAAAAACAGATTCCAGAGGAAATTTATCTTCATACCATGGGTGATATTCGTATCTGGTGCGAGAATCACCACAACAACGGTGTAGAAAATAGCAACTGGCTTCACAATCATGTGAGTTTTCAGCTGTTTCGCATCGGACGTCTGCAGTTTCAGTTTTATCCGTGTAATAACGAAACATTTGATTACAATAGACTACCGTTTCCAAAGGGGGAGCCGACGATTTATATCCATATTCCGCAGGGAGAACCGCTTGATAAAGCAGCGTGTGTGCAGTCCATCCGTCAGGCAGATGACTTTTTAAAGCAGTATTTTCCAGAATACACATACCACTGGTATTTTTGTGAGAGTTGGCTTTTGTATGACAAAAATCGTGAATTTATGAGAGCGGACAGCAATATTTTGCAGTTTGCGGGTCTGTTTACGCATTGCTATTCAGAGTCTGATGATGTGCAGGCGATTGAGCGTATTTTCGGGGAGCGAAGAGCACGCATTGAGGACTATCCGGAGGCAACATCGCTTCAGCGTCAGGCCAAAGCCTATCGAAAGACTGGAAAAAAGCTGGGAGTGGGACTTGGCGTAATCGAAAGAAAGTAGTACAATAGAAGAAATGAATTGCAAAAGGGGTGGCAATGGATGAAAAAGGGAAGACAGTTGGCGCATCATTTCTTCTATAATGTGTCATTTATCAAGAAAATGGTGTTTTTATTTTGCATCGGTATCGTGCTTCCGATGATTTTTTTGCAGGCAGTTTCCTACCTGGAGACGGAGCGGGGCATTAAAGAGCGCATGTTAAAGACCGTGAATGAGGCGCTCGATGATAAGACACTTAAAATTCGTTCCGTGCTCTCGGAGACTGCTGCACTGGAAAAACGCTATTCGACAAATGAGACGTTGTATCAGTGTTTGGACAAGAATTATACGAAGGATCTTGATTATTTGATTCAGTATCAGGAGACCTTTTTGGTATTGTTTTCGGATATGAACTTGTATCCCTATCATATCCGAAACATTCGCCTGTATACGGATAACCCGACGTTAATGAATGGTGCGTATGTGAGAAAGACAGAGGATATGACGTTGGAATCGCTTGGAGAGACACTGGACTATGTGAATGTGTATCCGCTGACTGGAGAGAGAAATACCTATGTCCGCACATCACATGAGACGCGTCGTATTGTCGGAACCTCAGACAGCAGAAGTTTGAGTATCATTCGTACGTTTGACCATTATAGACAGTATAATAGGTATCAGAAGCTGATTCGTGTGGATGTAGAGTGTGAAGATTTGCTGGAAATTCTTCGTGAGACGAATCTGTTTGATAACCTGATTCTAACAGATTCCAATGGACAGGTAATTGCCGCCCTAAATCAGTATTCCAACAGTGGCAGCATGGAATCCTTTGATGCAGAGCAAATCAAAAACAGTGGTCGGATGCTATTGTCGCGTGATCTTTCTGATTTTGGACTTACCTTATATGGAAGCTACGATATGAATTCAATTTCGCAGGAATTCCAGTCAAGTCGTGTTCAGTCTATTTTTCTGGCAGCGGTCAGCATTTTGTTTGCACTTGGCTGTGTGTATCTGGTGGTAGGAAATATCAACAGACGCTTGGATCGCCTGGTCACACAGGCCGATGAGATTGCACAAGGTCATTTTGTCAAAAAGGTTGGACAAAACACGGCACAGGATGAGTTTGGCGTGTTGGAAAAAAGTATGGATCGCATGAGTGCGCAGCTAGAGGAACTGATTGAACGTGAGTATAAAGCACAGGTACAGCAGGCACAGCTTGAGCGTGAGACCAATCAGGCGCGTTTCTTAGCGCTGCAAAGTCAGGTAAATCCTCATTTTATGTTTAATGCATTGGAGAGTATTCGGTTAAAGGCACGCGTTAAGGGCGAGACCGAGACGGCACAGATGATCAAATACATGGCGAAGATGTTTCGAAATCTGATTGAGTGGGAGGACAACATCATTACCGTTCGGGAGGAGATTGCCTTTCTGGACGAATTCCTTCATATTCAAGAGTATCGCTTCGAGGATGAGTTTTCCTATGAAATTCATGTGCAGGAGGAAGCTTACGAGTGTAAGATTCCGAAGATGATCTTGCAGCCACTCGTGGAAAATGCCTGTGTGCATGGTCTTGAGGCGATCGAGGATAAGCGCTGGGTGGGGATTGATGTAAGCGTCGATTTCACAAAAAACAAGCTTTTGCTTCGGGTCGAAGATAACGGAGGCGGCATGACACCCGAAAAGCTTGCGCAGCTTACTGCTTCTTTTCAGGAAGCCGATTCAAAGGGAAAGAGCGTTGGATTGAAAAATGTATACCGCAGACTGGCGTTATACTATGGAGATCAGATGACATTTGAGATTGAGAGTGTAGTGGGAAAGGGGACAATATGCAGGATACGTATTCCATTATGATTGTGGATGATGAAAAAGCAATCCGTGACAGTTTGCCAGCAGTGGTGGACTTTGAGCAATTTGGCTTTCGGGTCTGTCAGACGGCGCGAAACGGACAGGACGCCCTTGAAAAGATTGGGAAAGAGCACCCAGATGTGCTGCTTTTGGATATTCGTATGCCGATTTTGGATGGACTCGGTCTGTTAAAAATTTTGGCTGAGGAGATGAAGGAGTACCATCCGTTTGTGATTATGCTGTCTGGCTACAGTGATTTTGAATATGCGCGCACCGCCATTCGCTACGGCGTGAAGGCCTATCTGACCAAGCCACTTGATGAGGATGAATTGATAAAAGAGCTGGAAGAACTGAAAGCAGAACTTGATGAGCGCCATGTGCATCGGGCGAATGCAAAGCTTTTAACGCAGGCAGATGTGGTAAAAAATATGCTGTACAGCGAAAAGCCAGGGATGCGAGAGTTGATGAAGGGCACTTTTTTGATGCATTGTGTGATTTTAAAGGATACATTTAGGGATGCATCCAAAGATACATTCAAAGATAGATTGAGAGAGGCCGATTCTAGGGAACAGAAAGCTCCGTATGAGGCGGTGCGAAGCTGCATCGAGATGGAGCTTGAGCCTGAGCAATGCGTTTTTGTGCGAAGCAGAGGGTGCGTATTGACTTATCTGGTGGCAGAGGATTGTCTAAATGCTTATCAGTCAAGTGCGAGTCTTTTGGGACGCCATCTGCGCCACCGGATGAAATTACAGGGCATTAGCTGTGCCATTTTATTGGACGAGCATATTTTTGCGCCGTCGACGAATCGGTTTCGAAGTGAGTATGACAGCCATCTGTATGCGTTGATGACGCGTGTGTTCTGGGATGCAGAAACCGTAGTGAGCGATCCAAAAGTATCGGAGCCGGTGCAATTTCTTGAGCAGGAAAAAGAAGGTTTTGAGGCAATTCGTGCCGCATTTTCGAAAAATGACAAGGAAGCCGCCGTGCACAGTATGGAGGCGCTTCTTTCACAGGCCGTTCAGAAACAGTTAAATATTGTCATGATTCAAGAGCTAAATTATCGCTTCTTTTATCTGCTGCAGGATTTGCTGCAAAAGGCACAAAAAACGCAAAAAGAATCGAATACACAGGTTTCTCTGACACCATTTGACTGGAGAGAAAGTACCTGGTATCTGCGCCATGAGGAATGGGAGGAAGCGTTAAAACACCAGTTTTTGACAACGGCAGATTGCTTAACGACAGGAAGTGTAGACGAGCAGGGAACGGCATCACAGGTCCTTTCCTATATAAAGAAGCATTTTAAAGAGCCGCTTTCGGCAAAAGAGGTAGCGGCACACTTTTTTATTAGTCCAGTGTATTTGGGTCGTGTGATTCAGCAGGCATCCGGAGAGACTTTCAAACAATATGTGAACCGTCTGAAAATGGAGGAAGCAAAAAATCTTCTTCGCTCGTCGGATCGGCTGGTCTACGAGATTGCAGAGGAGGTTGGCTTTAAGGACAGCAAATATTTTATTTCACGTTTTACCGAGGAGACCGGCATGAGTCCGGCTGAGTACCGTAAGAAAAAGGAAATGTGAACAAATAACGGCAATATTTGCACATAAAGCAAGATACGCATATAAAAATGGTTTAAAAAGTGGAATAAAAGCAAACCTTTCTGGATTGAGGATTGTGGAAAATCACGATATAATGATGCCATCAAACAAGTTAAGGGAAACCACATAAGACGAGAAAATGGTTTCAGAAAGAGAGGCATTTATGAAGAAGCGTGGCATGTTAACAATGGTTTTGGCATCGGCAATGGCAGTCAGCACACTGGCGGCAGTTCCGGCAGCAGCAGATGAGACCGCATCGAGCAGTCTGGATATCTACGGTGGACTGACACCGATGGAAGATGCAGACGATCCGATTACCTATACGATTTTTGTTCGTGACCCTGGTGTTGCACCGTCCGATGACAATCCGGTAATCAAGAAGATTCAGGAGTTGACCGGTGTTACCTTAAAGTTTGAATATCTGGTAGGTGATCTTGATCAGAAGCTCGGCGTTATGATCGCAGGCGGCGATTATCCAGATGCAATCTTTGCAGGTGATGCAGCGACAAAGCTGATGGATGCAGGTGCATTTATTCCGCTTGAGGATGAGATCCCGAAGTATGAGAATCTGAATGCAATGTACTCTCAGGTAATGGATTATCTGACACAGGAAGATGGCCACATGTACAACATGGAAATCTACGGAACCATGAAGAACGATGTGACCGAGAATGCACCGGGATTTGAGTGTGGTCTTGGCTTTTACATTCAAAAGGCCGTTCTCGAGGAAGCTGGTTATCCAGAGATTCACACGGTAGATGAGTATTTCCAGATCATTGAGGATTACATGGCAAAATATCCGGAGATTGATGGCGTGAAGACAACTGGCTTTGAGATTTTGGCAGATGGCTGGCGTAACTGGGCACTGTTAAATCCAGTTCAGAACCTTCTCGGAGCCGGAAACGATGGTGCAATCTTTGTTGATCAGGAGACTTTTGAGACCTCTTTCTTCCAGATCAGCGATGACGCTTATGATTTTTATAAGAAGTTAAATGAAGAGTATCATAATGGCGTGATTGATCCAGATACCTTCACACAGGATTATGACCAGTACATCGCAAAGCTGACAACCGGAACCGTTCTTGGTTTCTATGATCAGAACTGGAACTTCAGCAGCGCAATGAATCTGTTAAAGGCCGACGGAAAATATGACCGCACCTATGTTGCCCTTCCAATCACCAATCCAGGTGTAACCGATGGCTACATGGATCAGTCCAATGGTATCCCGACCGGAACAAACGGAATCGGCATCACCATCAATTGCGAGAATCCAGATCGTCTGCTTCGTTTCTTTGACTGGATGCTTCAGCGAGAGGTACAGGATTACTTACAGTGGGGCGAGGAAGGCACCGATTGGGTTTACAACGAAGATGGAACTGGAAGACTGTTGACCGATGAGCGCCGTGCGATCAATTACGATACCGCATTAAAGCGTGACCAGACCGGATTCCCGCTGTGGAACTATTGCCCGAAGTGGGTAGGTCTCTACACCGAAGACGGTATGCCATGTGGACCGGACGAGTCCGCCGATGAGTATCTGGCAGCACAGTCCGATTATGATCAGAGCTTCTTAGAGGGCTACGGAATCAAGTATCCGGCAGAGATGTTCTCCGATCCGATCATCCGTCCTGCATATTATCCGGTATGGGCAATGTCTCTTGAAGATGGCAGTGCAGCTGCAGTTGCAAGTACAAAGATTACCGATGTGACGATGAAATTCTATCCAAGACTGATCCTCGCTTCTGATGAGGCAGAATATGACTCCATCTGGGCAGATTTCTTAAATGAGTTCAATGCAATTGATCTGGATGCATATCAGACTGAGATTGATCGACAGATTGAACTTAAGATGGGCAAGTAAATGCGTGACATTTGATAAGAGGAGGGTGCAACTTCCCTCCTCTTGTTTTATAAGAAAGATAAGAAAGAACTGTGAGAAAGGGGTTGTGTCGATGAAACAGAAAAAGCAAAAACAGCCGTTAAGCAAAACATTGAAAAAAATTGCAACAAACAAAGTTCTCTATATCATGCTGGTTCCGTGCATGATCTACACCTTTATTTTTTCGTATTATCCATTAACCGGATGGATTATGGCATTTGAAAATTATAAACCGGCAAAGGGCTATTGGGGTTCCAAATTCGTCGGATTTGATCAGTTTCGATTTTTATTCGAAGATATAGAGTTCTGGAGAAGTATGCGAAATACATTGGCGATGTCTGTGATGAATCTGGCGTTTGGTTTCGTGTTTGCCATCATATTTGCATTATTATTAAATGAAATTAAGTCGCTTCCACTCAAAAAGATCACACAGACCGTGTCGTATCTGCCACATTTCTTAAGCTGGATTATCGTATGTTCCCTGATTTCAAAAATGCTTTCTACAAATGATGGTGCGGTCAATAACGTGCTCATGGGACTTGGAATTATCAAAGAGCCGCTTTTGTTTCTTGGCGATCAGAAATATTTCTGGTGGATCACCACGTTTGCCAATATCTGGAAGGAGACTGGATGGAATTCCATTATCTACATTGCGGCGATCGCCGGAATTGATCAGTCACTTTACGAGGCAGCGGAGCTTGACGGTGCGGGACGTTTTCGCAAGATGTGGCATGTTACGCTTCCGGGCATTAAGTCCACTATTATCGTATTGCTAATTATGAACCTTGGATGGGTTATGAATGCCAGCTTTGAAGTTCCGTACATTTTGGGAAGTGGACTGTTGCAGGATGTCTCCCAGACGATTGATATTTTCGTCTTAAAATATGGTATGAACATCGGAAACTATTCACTCGCAACGGCAGCCGGTATCTTTAAGTCTGTGATTTCGCTGTTTTTGGTATTCTCAACCAATGCGATTGCAAATAAAATGGGCGAGAGCAGCCTGATGTAAGGAGGAGTGGTTATGATACGAAGAAGAATGAGAAGGCCGCGCAAGAAATTCCATATCAGTAAACGTGCGCTGCGCCCAGGAAATGTAATTTTTACAATAATCAATACGTTTATTATGCTGTGTGTAATCGTTGTCATGCTGTATCCATTCTGGAACACAATTGCGGTATCCTTTAACGATGCGCAGGATACGCTTCGCGGCGGCATTAAGCTCTTCCCGAGAGTCTTTTCTCTGTACAGCTATCAGAGCGTGTTTAAAAATAAGCTGATGCTGACAGCAGCAGTCAATTCCGTCCTCAGAACGTTGATTTCAACCGTGCTTGGTGTAATCATTGGCTCCATGATCGCTTATGTGTTGTCCCGAAAAGAGCTGGTCGCAAAGAAATTTATCACGTCGTATTTTCTTGTAACGATGTACATTTCAGCCGGATTGATTCCAAACTATTTTTTGATCAAGGATTTGAAGATGTTAAACAGCTTTGCCGTTTACGTTGTTCCGGGTCTTGTCAGTGTATACAATATCATCGTCATTCGTTCCTTTATTCAGGGACTTCCAGAGAGCTTAACAGAAGCAGCCATGGTGGATGGTGCCGGTCATTTTCGATGCTATTGGCAGATTGTGCTTCCTTGCTGTAAGCCAGTTTTAGCAACTGTTGCATTGTGGTGCGCAGTTGGTGCATGGAACCAGTGGTTTGATACCTTCCTTTATTGCTCCAGTGCCGAGCATTTGACCACACTTCAGTATGAGATGATGAAGCTTTTGTCATCGGCTACACAGTCGGGAAGAGATTTGTCAAGTGTCTACGGAAATGGACAACAGGTCGCAAACACCATCACGCCGACCTCCATCCGAGCCGCTGTTACAATCGTTGCGTCCGCGCCAATTCTGGTCGTTTATCCATTCCTGCAGAAGTATTTTGTAAAGGGTGTGACGCTCGGTGCGACGAAGGGGTAAATTTTATTTATTTTGTGATCGATACTCACTTGGCGTACAGCCTATATTCTTTTTAAAGCTGCGGTTAAAGGAAGAAAGATCGTGAAAACCGCAGGAAAGAGCAATTTTACAGATTGCATCATTCGTTTCGATTAAAAGCTGGGAGGCTTTCTTTAACCGAACCTGGTTGATGTAATCCCAGTAGGTATGGCCCGTACAATTGCGAAACTGTCTGGCAAAATAAAACTTTGAGAGGCCGGTCTGTGTGGCTGCATCCTCAAGTGAGGGAATGTGTGCACAATCGGTCTCAATTTCAGATAAGAGTGCCTGAATGGTGCGACTTTTAGGCTTAAAGCTGGCTGATTTGATCTGACCGGAGAGCGAAAGCTCGGTGTAACGCGTCAGAAATTGCAGCAGAGCGGAGTAAATGCGAAGCAGACGAATGGGACTGTCGCTCCAGTAAATCTCGGCACATTGCATGATCGCTGAGATTTCGTCTTCGTAAATCGTCGGGCAAGTCATCTGGTTGATCAGAACGGCACCTGAAAATGCGCTGCGAACAAAACGAAAGTCGTACATCGAAGTAAACGGTGTCAACTCAAACAGAAAAATAAAACGGGAGCCTTCGCCCTTTTGATTTCCCTGAATCGAGTGCAATGCGCCTGGCGGAACGACTAGAATATCGCCCGGTTTGAGGTGGAAAATTTGATTTTGAACAGTCACGGTATAATCACATTCTAATACAGTGATCATCTCGGTGGCATTGTGCCAATGCGTCATGTAGCGGTCGGGTTGGTCATTATACCAGAAACGAAGGGCTGCGTTTTCAACAAATGGTGGGTGTTCGTATTCTTCAGGCTCATTGATCTGGCGGCCCTTAGCAAGGTCTGGCTGGTTGCGGTAGCGATCACGTTTTGCATCGGAGAGAGAAAATAAATAGCCGGGATTCATGGGGAGGCTCCTTTTCAAAATTTTTCAAGATATTTCCTATAGTATAACATAGAAGCCTTGGAAGTTCAACGAAGGCGTCTTCGTAAAGCACAGTCGCCTCAGCCGCCACTACGTATTGATTTATTTCTTAATTATGAAAATTATCAGGATTATCAGGAGGAAAGAAACATGGAACAACGAAAGTATCGAAATATTTGGAACGAGATTGGAATCAGCGATGCACAGGTTACAGAACGCCTGTCACAGCTGGTTCATACTTTTTTTTACGATGAAACAGAACGGCTGTATTTCCCGGTGGGGGATGACATGGCCTACATTGAAGATACTGGAAATAACGATGCACGCACGGAGGGCATGTCCTATGGAATGATGCTTTGCGTGCAGTTAGACATGAAAGAAGAATTTGACCGTCTCTGGAAATGGGCAAAGACCTATATGTATATGGAAGAGGGCGAGAACGAGGGCTATTTTGCATGGTCCTGCCAGACAGACGGCACGAAAAATGCATATGGCCCGGCACCAGACGGAGAAGAATACTTTGCAATGGCATTGTTCTTTGCGTCACACCGCTGGGGAGAGGGAGAAGGCATTTTTGCCTATGAAAAAGAGGCAAAGGAGCTGTTGCGCGCCTGCATTCACAAGGGAGAAAATGGTAGAGCAGGAGAACCGATGTGGAATCGGGAAAATAAGCAGATTTTGTTTGTGCCAGGTTCCACGTTTACGGACCCATCCTATCATTTGCCTCATTTTTATGAGCTGTTTGCCAAATGGGCTTATGAGGAAGACCGTCCATTTTGGGCAGAGGCAGCGCGTGTTAGCCGTGAGTTTATGAAGCAATCCAGTCACCCGAAAACGGGTATGTCGCCAGAATATGCAGAATTTGATGGCTCACCGGTAACACAGGTATTTGAGTGGGGGCGTCACGACTGGTTTTACAGCGATGCCTACCGCACGGCAGCAAATATTGGACTCGATTATGCATGGTTCCAAAAGGATGTCGGTCAGACACAGGCAGTAGCTCGTTTGCAGTATACGCTTGGCGTTATCAATAAGGAAAATCCATACATGACCTATGAGGTGGATGGCACCGTTTTGGATCAGGAGGCGCTTCATCCAATTGGGCTTCTTGCGACGACAGCAGCGGGTAGTTTGGCGGTATTAAAGGAAACGTCTCCGGTGGCCGCAGCCGAGCCTTCAGAAGAAGTGCGGCTTGCACTTTGGTGGGTAAAAAAGTTCTGGGAGACACCGCTTCGGACTGGAAAGCGTCGCTATTACGATAACTGCCTGTATATGTTTGCATTTTTGGCACTTGCCGGAAAATATCAGATTTGGTGATGATCGTCCATTAAATGGAAACAAAAGTGCAATGACATATGGCTGCGATGCGCTATAATGCTAGATAGAATGAAATAAAATCGAGGTTGGAGCATGTGCAATGAGGTTTTCTTTACCGAATGGCAGCATTTTTGATGGTATGGGATCCATGGGCATGATTGATTGCCAGAGAATGTTTCGTTAAATCCAATGCTTCCGCCACCCTATGTAATAGGTGAGCCGAAACGCAGTGCACGATATGATGAGGCCAAGACGCATCCAGTATTTGCAAGCAGCTTCAAAGTTGGGCAACAAAAAGACCAGTAAAACAGATTCATCTGTGGGCAGGAGGAAAAGAAAATGAGTGAACAAAAAACAATTCAGATAACAGGTGACAAAGAATATGATTTTAAGAATCAAGTCGACTTTTGCATTGGAACAGGTCGTATGGGATTGGCGTTAACAAAGGAGTATCAGGATCAACTGGCACTAGTGCAGAAGGAAATTGGCTTTTCCCATATTCGTGGACATGGTTTGTTTTGCGATGATATGGGTATTTATCAGGAGACACCGGACGGGAAGCCAGAGTACAATTTTACCTATCTTGATCGTGTGATGGACAGCTATCGTTCTCTTGGTTTACGCCCGTTTCTGGAACTTGGTTTTATGCCGCAGAAAATGGCATCGGGAACGCAGACCATCTTTTACTGGAAGGGAAACACAACACCGCCAGCTGATTATAAAAAATGGACCGATATGGTTACGGCGCTTCTGACGCATCTTTGTGAGCGCTATACCGCCGATGAGGTTGTTACATGGCCAATCGAAGTGTGGAATGAGCCAAATCTTCCGGGTTTCTGGGAAAATGCGGACATGCCTGAGTATTTTAAATTGTTTCACAAAACATTTGAGGCAATCAAGAAACTAGATCACCGATTTACGGTTGGTGGCCCAGCTGTCTGCGGCGGAACGGATGAGCTTTGGATTCGTTCTTTCTTAACGTATTGTGATGAACAGGACCTTGCCGTTGATTTTGTGACGCGCCATCACTATACCTCTGAGCCTCCGCAGCCAGAAGGTCATTACAGTTATATCGAGCTGATGGATCCAGAGGAGGGCTTTGCCAATCTTCACACCACAAGAGAGATTATTGACAGTTTTTTGCGCTTCAAGGGACTGCCGATTCACATCACGGAATTTAATACCTCCTACGTGCCAAACTGTCCGCTTCACGATACGAATCAGAACGCAGCATATATTGCGCATCAGCTTTCTCGTCTTGGTGATGACAATGAGTCCTATTCCTACTGGACGTTTGGCGATGTATTTGAAGAGTTTGGTGTGCCATTTACGCCATTTCACGGTGGATTTGGTCTTGTCGCAAACGGTTGTATTCCAAAGCCGACTTTTTGGACCTTTGCGTTCTTTAAAAAGCTGAAGCTTCAAAAGGGAAGCTGCGTGTACAAAGATGATACCTGTGTTGTAATGAAATACGAAGATGGATCTTACCGTGGAATTGCGTGGAATGCGACAAGGACTCGTTCTGGGAATGATCTTTGCCTGAATCTAATAATATCGGTTCCACACACGGCATCCACAGATACCTATTTGTTTCTGACGCAGACAGTTGATGAAGAAACTTGCAATCCATTAAAGGTGTGGCATGATCTGGGAGAGCCTGCGAATCCGACAAAGGATCAAATTGATCTTTTGCAGCAGGCAGCCCGTCCACAGATTCGTACCGAGCGCATAGCGCCTGTACTTACACCAGAATCAAAACAAGTCCAGCAATCATTACAACAGTCATCACGACAATTATCGCAACAACCACACACTTCAATTGACTTAAATGTCAAAGAAAACGGTGTTGTGTATTTCTCGCTTGAGCCAAAGTCAATGCATTCGGACCGTGGCTACTCGTATGAGCGTGTCATGCAGTATGAGAGAAGATAAGGTCAAAAAAAGCCAAAATACCGTAAAAATAGCACATTGCAAAAAAAAACTCCTTTGCTGTATAATAAGCGATGTAAAAAAACAGCAAAGGAGTTGATGTTATGAAAGATATGAAGCGTCTGTTCGGGTACATGGGTCCTTATAAAAAAGACATGATTCTCGGCGCGCTGTTTGTCATGATCGAGACTGGTTTCGAGCTGTTTATCCCGATCATGATTTCAAACTTAATTGATATCGGAGTGGCAAACCACGATGTCCATTACATCTATATAAAAGGAGTTCAGATGGCGTTGCTTGCGCTCGGTGCACTTATCACCGGTCTTGCGTATGCGCATTTTTCGGCAAAGGCCTCGTATGGATGGGGAGCTGAGATTCGAAAAGCAGAGTATGCGAGGGTACAGCAGTATGCGTTTTCTAATCTGGATCATTTTGTGACCTCGTCTTTAATCACGAGAATGACAACTGATGTCAATGTACTTCAAAATATGATTATTTCGGGCTTTCGTCCGATCACCAGAGGTCCGTCCCTTTTGATCATGGGAATCGGCCTTTCCTTCTATATGAATCCAAAGCTTGCGTTTGTCTTTGTTGTGTGCACGCCGATTTTGGCGATCATTCTGTTTTTGATTGTGCACAAGGTTGCGCCAATGTACACCAGACTGCAAAGCATCATGGATCGCTTAAATCAGGTGGTGCAGGAAGGACTTACTGCGATTCGTGCCGTCAAGGCGTTTGTTCGTGACGAGTATGAGGAGGACAAATTCGAGCAGGTAAATCGCGACATGGCAAAGTCAAGTGAAACCACGTTCCACTATGCCGTGCTGAACCTTCCGGCCTTCCAGGGTGTCATGTATACCACGATCGTCCTGATCTTATGGTTTGGCGGCAATATGATTTTAAAATCCCAGCTGGCAGTTGGAAATCTGACTGGATTTTTAAGCTATGTCATGCAGGTCATCAATTCGCTCATGATGCTTGCGAATGTGTTCCTTCTTTTGACACGTTCCCTTGCGAGTGCGCATCGTATTGCAGAGGTGCTTGATGAGAATATTGTCCTGACTTCACCGGAAAATGGCGTGAAGGAAGTCAAAGATGGCAGCATTGATTTTGATCATGTGTCCTTTAAATACCGCGAGGATGCCCGCGAATATGCCTTAGAGAATGTCGATCTTCACATTCCGGCAGGCCAGACAATCGGTGTCATCGGTACCACCGGTTCGGCAAAGACGACACTTGTTCAGCTGATTCCGCGTCTGTACGATGCGACAACAGGTGTTGTTCGTGTCGGCGGTGTTGATGTGCGCGATTATGATCTGAGTGCGCTTCGCGATAGTGTAAACATTACCCTTCAGAAAAACGTGCTGTTCTCTGGAACGGTACGCGACAACTTAAAGTGGGGCAATCCACAGGCGGATGATGAGACGATCTGGCAGGCATGTCGTGCGGCTTGTGCCGATGAATTTTTAAGCCGAATGCCAGATGGTCTTGACACGATGCTCGAGCAGGGCGGAAACAACTTGTCCGGTGGTCAAAAGCAGCGTCTTTGTATCGCGCGTGCGCTTATTGGAAGTGCAAAAATTTTGATTTTCGATGATTCCACCAGTGCAGTCGATACGGCAACGGAAAAGAAAATCCGAACCGCACTTGCCGATTACAAGAATGTGACAAAGATCATTATAGCACAGCGTATCACCTCCGTCATGAATACCGATCAGATCGTAATTCTTGATGATGGAAAGATTCACCGTGTTGGAACGCATAAAGAGCTGTTAGCGGATGATCCAATCTATCAGGAAATTTATGCATCACAGATGAAGGGAGGCGATGACGATGGCAAAGTCGCAGAATAACAAACGACCGGAGAATCTTGGCCAGACGCTTCGCGTATTTTTATCGTATTTGGGACGCCACAAGCGAATGCTGTTTGTGGTAGCCGTTCTTGTCAGCATCAGCGCAATTGCCAATCTTCTCGGCACCTATATGATTCGTCCAGTTGTAAACAACCTTGCAAACGGTAAGGTATCCACATTGGTTGCGGGCGTAATTGTAGCTGCCGTGATCTTTGGAATCGGTGCGCTTTCCGCGTGGGGCTATTCCCAGACGATGGTTAAAGTAGCGCAGCGCGTGATCTACGATATCCGTCATGATCTGTTTGCCCATGTGCAGAAACTGCCGCTTAAGTTTTTTGATACAAGAAAGCACGGCGATATCATGAGCTTATTTACAAACGATATCGACACGATTTCCGATGCACTCAACAACAGCTTCGCAATGGTCATTCAGACCTTTATTCAGATGGTCGGAACGCTTCTGGTTCTCTATATTTTAAACTGGAAGCTGTCCTTAATCGTAACCGTCTGCTATGGTTTTATGTTCTGGTATATCCGTTTTAGCGGAGCGAGAAGTAAGCAATATTATGGAAAGCAGCAGGCAAGCCTTGGTGAATTAAACGGCTACATCGAGGAGATGATCAGCGGTCAGAAAGTTATTAAAGTATTCAATCATGAGCAGAAGAGTTTCGAGGAATTCTGCGCAAAGAACGAGGAACTGAGAAAAGCGGGAACCGGCGCACAGGGTTATGCCGCAACGATGGTTCCGATGGTTGTCAGTATTTCCTATATCAATTATGCGATTGTTGCCGTACTAGGCGGTCTGTTGGCCTTAAATGGTCATACTGATCTGGGAAGTCTCGCAAGTTATTTAGTCTTTGTTCGTCAGGCGGCACTTCCAATCAACCAGTTTACACAGCAGAGTAACTTTTTACTGGCTGCACTTGCCGGAGCCGAGCGTGTGTTTAAGGTAATGGATATGGAGCCAGAGGTTGACGAGGGAAAGACCGATCTTGTCCGCGTGAAAAAGGAAAATGGCGTACTTACACCATGTAAGGAAAAAACAGGTCTTTGGGCATGGCAAAAGACGGACGGCACATTGGTTGAGTTAAAGGGTGATGTGCGCTTTGATCATGTCGACTTTGGTTACGATGATGATCGCATGATCTTAAAACAGATCAGTCTGTATGCAAAGCCGGGCCAAAAGATTGCGTTTGTTGGTTCCACTGGAGCTGGAAAGACCACGATCACAAACCTGGTCAACCGTTTCTATGATGTGCAAGGTGGATCCGTCGTTTACGATGGAATTGATGTGCGCGACATCAAAAAGGATGCGCTTCGCCATTCCCTTGGCATCGTTCTTCAGGATACACACTTGTTTACCGGAACCGTTGCTGAGAACATCCGCTTTGGAAAGCTCGATGCGACGCAGGAGGAGATCGAGAAGGCTGCAAAGATTGCAAATGCCGACTCCTTTATCCGTCGTCTCCCACAGGGGTATGATACCCTCGTGACTGCCGATGGTGCGAATTTGTCACAGGGTCAGCGCCAGCTGCTTGCCATCGCGCGTGCAGCTGTAGCAGATCCGCCAGTGCTGATTCTCGACGAGGCAACTTCATCGGTCGATACCCGTACCGAGGCACTGATCGAGAAGGGAATGGACCAGTTAATGGAAGGAAGAACCGTCTTTGTAATCGCCCATCGTTTGAGTACCGTCCGCAATTCCAATGCGATCATGGTGCTTGAACAGGGAAAGATCGTCGAGCGAGGCGATCATGACGACCTTCTGGAGCAAAAAGGAAAATATTATCAGCTGTATCATGGCATGTTCGAGTTA
>CAVFYJ010000029.1:0-31929 GCA_963626545.1 Acetatifactor sp.
GGAAATGGAATGTCCGGCATTCAAGGGAAACTTTGCATGCTCGGCCATTCAATGATCGAGTTGTTGACATGCGCTGATCTGCAAAGCCGACGAGCAAATGTATGAGCATAAGGTGCATGGACGGCGTCACAGAAGCACACAGCGCGAGGAAGATTAACATATAGGCATAATTAAAATAGAAGAGTAAGGAACACACAAAACACTATGGAAAATCAGTTTCGACAGTACCCGCTTGAGGAGGGAATTTTAGAGGCACTTGACGCGCTCGGCTACACACAGCCGACCGAGATTCAGGCGGCCGTGATACCGGCGATTTTAGAGGGACGCGATATCATTGCAAAGTCAAAGACAGGAAGCGGAAAGACAGCCGCATTTGCCATTCCGGTCTGCAACAACATCGAGTGGGAGCAAAATACTGCACAGGCACTTGTCTTAGAGCCAACAAGAGAGCTTGCCTTTCAGGTAAAGGATGAGTTGTATGCGATCGGTCGTTTTAAGCGTCTGAAGGTACCGGTACTTTACGGCGGCTTTCCGATGGAAAAGCAGATTTTAACACTAAAGCAAAAATCGCATATCGTAGTGGGTACGCCGGGACGTGTGCTGGATCATTGCAAGCGCGGCACGCTTGATCTGTCAAAGGTGCGCTATGTCGTAATCGACGAGGCAGATCTGATGCTTGACATGGGCTTTATCGAGGATGTCAAAAATATTTTGATGCACCTTGAGGGAAAGCCAGTCTTCATGCTGTTTTCCGCGACGATGGGCGAGCGTCTTGAGGCACTTGCCGCAGAGTTTATGCATGAGCCGCTTGAGATCAAGATCGAAAACGACACCGAGACAGCAGACACAATCGAGCAGTTCGGCTATTTTGTTGATGAGGATGAGAAGAAGCTTCCGCTCTTTCTTGATATCCTCACGATGGAAAATCCAGATAATGCGATGGTGTTCTGTGGCACAAGAGAGATGGTTGAGGTGCTGTATTATCGCCTCAGAAAAGAAGGAATTGCCTGTGGTATGCTGCATGGTATGATCGACCAGAAGGTGCGAACGCGCACGATTGAAGATTTTCGTGCGCAGGGCTTTCGCATTCTGATCGCAACGGATGTGGCGGCGCGCGGCGTCGATTTTCAAAATATCACGCACGTCTTTAACTATGACCTTCCGACAAACAAGGAGGTCTATGTACACCGCATCGGGCGAACGGGTCGTGCCGGAGAGACAGGACGCGCGGTCAGCCTGATTCGCGATGATGAGCGAAAGATGCTAAATTCCATCGAAGGATTTACCGGCGTAAAGCTGACGATCCTCGAAGCACCAGCGGCAGAGGATGTCGAGGCCGCACGCAGCGCCTTTTTAAAGCGCCAGCGCCAGAAGCGTCCGCGCAAGAAAAAAAAGCAGGACGTGTTTGGCGGTCAGATCATGAATTTGACGATCGGCGGCGGAAAGAAGTCAAAGATACGAAGCGGCGATGTGGTTGGCGCGATCAGCAGCATTGACGGAGTGGACGGAAAGACCGATATCGGTGCGATTGATATTCGCGAGAGCATCACCTATGTCGAGATTTTAAACGGCAAGGGTGCAATAGTGCTCGAGGAGCTTCCAAAGCGCACGATGAAAGGAAAATATCGAAAGGTTCATCAGACAAGGGAAAGGATAGGCACGATAACAAAATGAGACATTCAATCGAAATGGAAAAGCTGACACTTGGCGTCTGCTATTATCCAGAGCACTGGGATCGCGCGCTGTGGAGAGACGATTTGCAGCGCATGAAGCAGTATGGAATTGAAATAATTCGTCTTGCCGAGTTTTCATGGGCACTTATGGAGCCGGAGGAAGGAAAATACGATTTTTCATTCTGGGATGAATTTTTAACACTTGCAACCGAGGAACAGATGAAGGTGATTTTCTGCACGCCGACGGCAACACCGCCAGCATGGCTGTCCGAAAAATATCCAGAGACATTAAATGCCGACGGCGATGGCAATTTGATGTACCACGGCATGAGATGGCAGCATAATCTGACTTCACCGAAGTATTTAGAATTCTGTGAGAAAATCACAAGACGCATGGCAGAGCATTTCAATCAGTATGACTGCATCATTGGCTGGCAGTTGGACAATGAAGTCAACTGTGAGAAAAATGAGTATTATTCTAAGAGTGACCATGAAGCCTTCCGTGCATTCTTAAAGGAACGCTTCGGCACCATTGACAACTTAAACGAGAAGATGGGTACAATGTTCTGGAGCCAGACCTACACCGACTGGAATCAGATTTATCTGGCAAGAAGAAGCACCGTTGGCACTGGAATTGCCAATCCGCATATGCAGCTTGAGCAGGTTCGCTTTATCTCTCACAGCGCCGTTCACTACTTGGCATTGCAGGCAGCAATCGTAAGAGAGACAGCTGGAAATCGTTTCATCACAACAAATGGTATTTTTGGAAATTTGGATTACCAGAAGCTGATGGAGTCCGGTGTGGACTTTATCATGTATGACAGCTATCCTAACTTTGCCTACGCGATGGATCGCCCAGATGGCGGCGAGCGTGATTTAAAGGATCGAAATTCCTCCTTCAATCTGGCAAAAACAAGAGCGATTTCTCCATTATTTGGTATCATGGAGCAGCAGGCAGGACCGGGCGGTTGGAATTTTCGTATTCATCAGGCAAGCCCGAAGCCAGGTCAGATGCGTCTTTGGACGATGCAGTCCGTTGCGCACGGCGCTGATTTTGTAAGTTATTTCCGTTGGAGAACGTGCTCCTTTGGCACTGAGATTTACTGGCACGGATTAAACGATTACAGCAATCGCCCGAACCGCCGTCTGGAAGAATTGTCTCAGGTAAAGGCTGATTTTGAGGCGATCAAGGACACCGCAGGTCATCCATACGAGGCGACCGTTGGTATTCTGTGCGACTACGACAACGAGTGGGACGGACAAAAGGACGTATGGCATGGCCCGCTTCGCAATTTCAGCACAGATGGATGGTTCCGCTCTCTCCAGAAAAAGCATATCCCATTTGATTTTGTGGATTTCAGGGACGAAACAAAGCCAGAAGATCTGTCCAAGTATGATCTTCTTGTCTATCCGCACGCTGCGATTCTCACGAAGGAGCGCGCTGCATTTCTCATTCAATATGTGGAAAACGGCGGAAAGCTTGTTATGGGATGTCGCACCGGATACAAGGATAGTTATGGACGCTGCCCAATGCAGCCGATGCCGGGTGAGGTGGCAAAGCTTTGTGGAACAACCGTCGAAGATTTCACATTCCTTGCGCCGGGTGAGCCGATGGAGTATGTAAATTGGAATGGAAAACGCATTCCGGCACCAGTCTTTAATGATGTCCTTACAACCGAATTTGGCGGCACGGCAGAGGGCTTTTTTGAGGGCAATTATTACGATGGAAAGCCTGCACTTGTGACAAAGAAAACCGGAAAGGGAATCGCGCTGTACTTTGGCGGCTGCTTTGCCGAGGAGACAGCAGATGCGTTCTTAGAGGAGCTTGGCATTATAACACCTGCTCCGTGGCTTACACTTCCAGAGGGCTGTGAGCTTACAAAGCGCGGCGACCATTATTTTGTATTAAACTACAAGGCACAAAGCTGTGAAATCACCGCACAAAAGAAAGTCAAGGATCTTCTGACGGGAGAGACAATTAACGGCACCTATACGCTTGCACCATACGGCGTGTTAGTATTAAAAAGAATATGATAAATTAGGAAAAAATATAACCGCCCAAGACAGCCGCTTAAGGTAGCTGCCTGCGGCGGAGAAATGAGTGAACATGCTGATAGTAAAAAAATTCGGCGGAACTTCAGTTGCCGATAAGGACAGAATTTTTAATGTGGCAAAGCGCTGCATTCGCGACTATGAGGCCGGAAATGACGTGGTAGTTGTACTTTCCGCGATGGGAAAATATACCGATGAGCTGATCGACAAGGCAAAAGAGATCAACCCGAATCCACCAAAGAGAGAGATGGATATGCTTTTCACTATCGGAGAGCAGATGTCGGTATCGCTTATGGCGATGGCAATGGCAAAGCTTGGCGTGCGTGCCGTGTCATTAAATGCATTTCAGGTGCCGATGAGGACAACAAGTGCCTATGGCAATGCGCGCCTGAAAAAGATTGATACCGAGCGCATCCGCCGTGAGCTCGATGATCGAAAGATTGTCATCGTAACGGGCTTTCAGGGCGTCAATAAGTACGACGATTACACAACGCTTGGACGTGGTGGCTCCGACACGACAGCCGTTGCACTCGCAGCCGTGCTTCATGCCGATGCCTGTGAGATCTATACCGATGTGGACGGTGTTTACACAGCCGACCCGAGACTGGTGCCGACTGCAAGAAAGCTTGATGAAATCTCCTATGATGAAATGCTTGATTTGGCAGCGCTTGGCGCGGGTGTATTGCACAGCCGCAGCGTTGAGATGGCAAAGAAATACGGCGTACAGCTGGTTGTACGTTCCAGCTTAAATGAATCTGAAGGAACAATAGTGAAGGGAGTAGCAAAGAGAATGGAAAGAATGCTGATCAGCGGTGTAGCACTTGACAGGGAGGCAGATCGTATCTCTGTAATCGGAATTGCGGATGTACCAGGAAGTGCATTTAAGCTGTTTCATACGCTTGCAAAGAACAATATTAATGTCGATATTATCATTCAGTCGGTCGGTCGTGACGGAACAAAGGATATTTCCTTTACCGTGCCGCACAACAATCTTGAGGAGGCTGTCAATCTGTTAAACAGCAACAAGGAGCAGCTTGGCTTCAATTATGTGGAGTACAACTGCGATGTTGTGAAGCTGTCTGTTGTTGGTTCTGGAATGATGTCTCATCCGGGTGTTGCGGCAAAGATGTTTGAGTGCCTGTACAACGAGAACATCAATATCAATATGATCGCAACGTCTGAAATTCGTATTACCGTGTTGATTCCAGAGAAGGATGCCGTGCGCGCAATGAATGCGGTACATGATGCGTTTGGACTGGCAGAGTGATGTGTCCCGGCAAAGATACGGTGACGCAGCGAAAATAAAAAGCCCCTTTGCGGGGGCTTTTTTCATGAAGTAAATTTATTTCAAGAGGTAGACATACATCACAATATAGTGGCAGAAGCTTCCGGCCATTACAAATAAGTGAAAAATTTCGTGGCATCCAAAGTTTACGTGACGCTTTTCAAAAGCGGAAAGCTTCAGCGCATAGATTACGCCGCCAACTGTGTAGATTAGGCCACCAGCGAGTAACCACAAAAAACATCCGGTACTCATCGTTGTGAGCAGCTGTGGAAAGGCAAAGACACATGCCCAGCCAAGTGCAATATACAAAACAGAGGAAATCCACTTCGGGCAGTAAACCCAGAAATATTTAAAGCCCATACCAAGAAGGGAAATGCCCCATACAGCAGCCAGTAAAAGAGAACCGGTAACGCTCGGAAGCGCCAACAGGCATACAGGTGTGTAGCTGCCGGCGATCAGAACGAAAATCATCATGTGGTCAAGCTTTTTCAAGGTTTCCTCATATTTGTGTCCCGCCGGAATTGTGTGGTAAGCGGTGCTTGCCGAGTAGAGAGCAACAAGACTGATTGCATAGATTGCCATGGCGATAATGTTTATCAGATTATGTGTCTGTGCTGCCTTAATTAAAAGCGGTGCGGAAGCGCCAAGAGAGAAGATTGCACCAATAAAATGAGTGATGGCGCTTGCTGGGTCTTTCATATAGAGGGTATGGCATCTAGCAGAGTCATTTGCAAAGCTTGTATTTGAAATGCGGCCCGTCGTGCCATAAAGTGCTGCGGAAGTGTTCATAGTAGTACCTGCCTTTCCTTAAAATTTATATACAAGATAGATTTAAATATCAATAATATTGCATGTAGTTTTCGATACTACATTGTGATATATACATATTATATACAAAAAAAGAAAAAATGCAAGAGGAAAAATAGAATTGCTGGAAAATACCGAACTGGCAATTGGAGGATACAAAAGATGGCAAAAGAAATACAAACGGAGGTGATACGCACCACAAAAGAGCAGCGCGAGCGTTTTTTATATGCGCTTGACAAGGTTGTGGGAAAAGATCATGTGCGTGATGGGATCGGGACACTTTCGGAAAAGACTGTTCATGCAGTTTTAAAATATTATTATGAGCCCGATTCTGTATATCATGAAATTCCACTTGAAAAAAGTGTTGCGGATATATTTACAGGCAGCGAGGTCATTGAAATTCAGACGCGTGCGCTGTATCGTCTAAAACCAAAGCTTGAAAAATTTTTGCCGCTGTATCCAGTTACCGTTGTATATCCAATTCCCTATGATAAGTGGGTCTGCTGGATTGATGAGACAACTGGTGAGATTACACAGAAACGAAAATCGCCGAAAAAGGGAAATCCCTATCTTGCCTTTAAAGAACTTTATACTATTCGTACTTTTTTATCTGATTCCAATCTTCATATTCGCCTTGTGTTAATGGATATGGAAGAGTATCGTGTGTTAAATGGTTGGAGTAAGGATAAGAAACGAGGCTCTGAGCGTTATGATCGCCTGCCACTTCGCCTCGAAGATGAAGTGATCTTAGATGGCATACAAGATTATCTTCAATTATTGCCATTAGAATTAGAGGAAAACTTTACAAGTGCCGATTTTGCCCAAACCGTAAAGATCCCGAGAGGCCTAGCAGGAACAACATTACTTGTTCTCTGGCAGTTAGGTCTAGTAGAACGAACTGGAAAGAAGGGGAATAGTTACCTATATAAAGTAACGGAATTGTGTTGAGAAGTCAAAATGAGTACAACGTAGTTTTGAAAACTATATTTCGTTTTATTGTTGACACAACAAGAAAATAGTGATACCATGATGCAGAAGAGACAAAGCCAACTACGGCTAAAAAACAAAAAAGCAATTGCTATCAATCATTAGCAACTAAGAAGTAAAAAGAAAAATAAGAATAAAGAGAAAAGAAACAGAAAGGTGCAAGTTTTATGTCAGATTATTGCATTATCAGCGATAGCTCCTGCGATCTTCCACAGGAGACCACCGCAAAAGAAAACATCACGGTAGTACCGTTTTATGTGTCATTTGATGAGAAAACCTACATGAAAGAAGGCGTAGACATCAGCATCCGCGACTTCTATCAGAGAATGGTCGACAATAAGAATGTCTTCCCGAAGTCTTCACTGCCGTCCGTGCAGGACTACATCGAGACCTTCGAGCCAATCATCAAGCAGGGCAAGGGCATTGTGTGCATCTGCATTACTTCAAAGTTTAGCGGCTCCGTTCAGTCTGCAAATAATGCAAAGCACATTTTGCTTGAAACTTACCCGGATGCGAAAATCGAAGTCATTGACTCCATGATCGATACCGTTTTACAGGGTCTTTTTGTGTTAGAGGCAGCCAAGATGTGCAACGGTGGCGTACCGATGGATGCTTGCGTGAAGGAACTTCTTTCCATGCGCGAGAGCGGACGAATCTTCTTTACCATCGGAAGCATCGACTATTTAAAGCACGGCGGACGTATCGGAAAGCTCTCCGGTCTGGCTGCATCCGTGCTTGGTATTAAGCCATTAATCACCTTAAAGGATGGTGAGATTTATAACTCTGGTATCAGCAGAAGCAGAAAGGCATCTCTGGTTAAGGTAATTGAACTGTTAAAGCAGTATATCAAGGAAGAAAACATTGATATGAAGAAATGGCAGCTTTGCGTTGGATTTGGCTATGACTACGACGAGGCAGTTGCATTCCAGAAACAGGCAGTAGCGGCACTTGACGGTCTGATCACCGAAAAGGATTGCCCGATTTTCCAGATTGGTGCCACAATTGCGGTTCATACCGGACCATATCCGCTCGGATTTGGCTTTATTAAAAAGCAGACGTTGTGTTAAAATGGCGGTGGATGATTCGTCATTAAATGACGAAGATTCTCGCACCAGATTAAAAAAATATGTAAAAAAAAGCCCCAGGCCATGGGATTACCATGGTCTGGGATTTTTTATGTCATATGGATAATGAATGCTGTTGAAAAACTGCTCGGACATATGAAAGGTCTCGGCAAGGGCGCAAGCCTTGTCAGCCAGACATACAAGCCATGCTTCGCGACAGGTCGGCGGTACCGGAGTCAGCGGAAACATATGACGCAGAATAATATTCTGTGTGCGCGGGCTTAAATTCCAGTCCGCAGTGGCATTTACCAATGCACGCTTTGGATGGGTGAAACCATGTAAGCGATGGCTCGGATCCTTCTCATGCCAGTCATAAAGAAAATAGTCGTGTAAAAATGCACCCATCAGTAAGCTCTGCTTGGAAACAGACAGATGAAGTCGATACGAAAACCATAGACTTACATAGGCAACGGCAACACAATGGCTGTAAACACTTGTGTCGCCGTGTTGGATAAACTGCTTTGTCTTGGAAAATTGTCCAGAATTGCTGATATAACGAAAGAAATCATTAAAATAACGGTCTCTGGCCGGTCTGCTGTGCATACTGCTCATGTGTTTGTCCTTTCTGATATTTGTTTACTGCCGCTATTATAGCGAAGCCGAAGAAAAAATGCAACCGTTAATAATACGATATTCCAGTCAACTACTCCTGACAGAGTCAGGAACTTGGGGAGAGATGATCGGTAATTATCCGATAGATAACGACCCAAGCTTATCCGGATAGAGCGGGCGCGCCTGTTCCCCCGCAGGAAAACAAGTGGAGGTCCACCAATGACCGGACGGTTATCCTGGTGAGTTGCCGTACCAGGGTGTATATTCCAACAGTTTCTATAGGATCAGATCGCAAGTCCTTTTGCAATCTGTAATCCACGGTTTAAGATATTAACAGCTGCGTTCGTATCACGCACATGTGAAGTATGACACTTCGGGCATGCCCATTTGCGGTCTTTTAAGGTAAGCATTTCATTTCCTTTCAAAACATAACCGCATTTGCTACAGGTTTGTGTTGTATTGCGTGGTGGAACCAGTACGACTGTTTTTCCGTACAAAGTCCCTTTGTATTGCAGCATAATAAGAAAGCGACGCCATGATGCATCCATGATTGCCTTCGCAAGATGATGATTTTTGACCATATTTTGTACGTTCAAGTTCTCTGCTGCGATAAAGTCTTGGCTCTCGACTTTTTTCTTGGACAGAACTTGTAGATAGTCCGTTCTCTGACGTTCGATCTTGCGATGAATAGTGGCTGTCTTACGGCGCTGTTTCTGATAGTTTACAGATGTTGTTAATGAGCGGCTTTCTTTTTTGGCATGATCCGCCATGCGGCTTTGTCTGTGCTGGCTTTTTGCCAATGCTTTTTCGGCATTGGTGCGATATCGTTTATTTTCATTAGAGCCGCCATCAGAATCATTCGCAAGGTCAATCAGATTCAGATCAATTCCCAGCTGTGATCCGGTCTTTGGAAGCTTTTGATAAAACGGCTCTTCGGATGCAATACTAAAAGAAGCCCAGTATTCGCCTACGGAATCCCGACTAATACAGATCGCTCCGATGCGTGTATCACTGGTTCTGCTAATCAGGGCCTTGATTCGTTTCGGTGATCCACCAATACGGATACGACCAAGTTTCGGAAGTGTAACATGATCTTGATCTTCAAAGCGTACATTGGATTCATGACCAGGGCTGGGATTCTTATAATAGTGCGCATTCGTCTGATAAGACTGCTCATAGGATTTTCGCTTAAAGGTGGGGACGCCCGTGTGACGCTCCTTTTGATTTTTCCATGCAGTCTTATAGTTTTTTATCGCATTTGCGATGGCCTGTTCATCTACATCTGCCTCATACAGATACGGAAGTGCATTTTTGATATTTTTTGCCTCTCCCGTAACGGAGACAAGATAGGCAATTCGTTCTTGATAGACTGGTACATTTGCCGCATATTTCAAAAGATGGTATTTCTCGTTGCTGCATGCAACAAGATGATTATAGATCGCTCTTGCAACGCCAGCATTCACTGCAATCAGGCGTTTCTGCTCATTTGATGGATAAAGTTTTACCTTTAATCCGATATGATAAGGCATTTGGGCAACCGTTCTCATATGCTTGCCTCCTTTCTGTATGTTACCTATATGATACCACATATAGAGCTTGATTTCAAGTATAAAAACTGATATAATACAAGAAAAAAGAGGTATTGCATATGCAGAAAAAGGAACGCGTCCCAGACGCTATTTATGAACGAAATTATGTATATAATTTTCATTTTCATCTGATTTGGGTTACAAAATACCGAAACCCAGCATTCACAACACCAGAACTGGTCAATGAAATGAAGGAAACGCTAAAAGAACTGGCACAGGAAAAGAATGTGCAGATCGAGGAAATGGAAGTTATGCCGGATCACGTCCACCTGCTAATCAGTTTCAAGCCGAAATATGCTCCCTCAGATATCGTAAAATACCTGAAAGGACATAGTGCACGGAGATTTTTCGAGCAACACCCAGAAATCCGAAATCATTCTTTCTGGGGTGGACATCTTTGGAGCCATAGCTATTATATGAGTACGCTTGGCAACATGAGTAAAGAAGTTGTAGAAAAATATATTCGGAACCAGTATTCAAAATAAATGGTCGCATTCCTCTCCCAACGTTGTAGGGAGATTCCTGCTTAGAATTTTATTGAAAACCACAAGTTGCTATGATATACTTTTAACAAACATAGCAGCAAGAGTGAAACAAAACAGTCACACTCAGCGGCGAAAACGAAACAACATGGAGGATGAAAATGAAAAAGTATTGTTTTGGAATTGATGTAGGTGGAACTACAGTAAAACTTGGCCTTTTTACGACAGAGGGTGAGCTTCTTGACAAGTGGGAAATCCCAACAAGAAAAGAAGATGGCGGTGCACACATTCTGGACGATGTGGCTGCTTCTGTAGAGGGCAAACTATCCGAGAAAGTGATCGCAAAGGAAGACGTTGCCGGAGCAGGCATTGGCGTTCCGGGACCGACTATGGATAACGGCTATGTATCCATCTGTGTAAACTTAGGTTGGAAGGATAAGAACCCGGCAGAGGAGCTGTCCGCATTATTATCCATTCCGGTAAAGGCTGGAAACGATGCAAACGTGGCAGCCCTTGGTGAGATGTGGAAGGGCGGCGGCGAAGGCTACTCGGACGTTGTTCTTCTGACACTTGGAACTGGTGTTGGCGGCGGTATCATCATGAATGGTCAGATCGCACCGAGCCACAGAGGACTTGGAGGTGAGTTAGGCCACGTTACCGTAAATCCGGACGAGGAAGATTCCTGCAACTGCGGAAACCACGGATGTCTGGAACAATATGCATCCGCAACCGGCGTTGTTCGTATCACAAAGAAGCTTCTTGCTGCAAGTGAGGAAGCATCGAGTCTTCGCGCACTCGAGAATGTTACCGCAAAGGACGTTTTCGATGCGGCGAAGGAAGGCGATCGCGTTGCACTTTGTGCAGTAGAAACACTTGGAAAGTACCTTGGACTGGTTGTTTCCACTACCGCACTGACCGTTGACCCGGATGTATTTGTTATCGGCGGCGGCGTATCAAAGGCAGGCCAGATCCTGATTGATGTGATCACAAAGTATTACTACAAGTTTGCTACCATCGCTGGAGACAACAAGGTGCCGATCGTTTTAGCAAAGCTTGGTAACGACGCAGGTATCTACGGTGCTGCAAAGATGGTTCTGAAATAAATAGCGAACTGAGAAAATCCAAAAACAGGAAAAACAGGAAATCAGAAGCCATGGGGTATCCCCGTGGCTTCCCTTAAAGCGAAAAGTGAAAGAAAAAGAGAAAATCATGAACATGAATAAGAAAGAGAACAAATGGAAAAAATTTGCGCGTTACTATAAACCATATATGGGAAGCTTCCTTGCCGATATGTTTTTTGCTATCATGGGCGCGGCAGTAACACTTGTTATCCCGATGGTAGTGCGTTATATTACCGGTACGGTCATCTATGAGGAGCCGGATAAGGCATTAAAAGAGATCGCCGTGTTAGCCATTGTCATGCTTGGACTGGTCGCAGTCGAGTTTGTCTGTAACTATTTTATTGCAACGGTCGGCCACAACATGGGTGCCAAGATGGAAACCGACATGCGAACCGAAATCTTTGATCATTACCAGAAGCTGTCCTTTAGCTTCTTTGACAATCAGAAGGTTGGACAGCTGATGTCCAGAGTCACAAACGACCTGTTTGATATTAGTGAGCTGTTTCATCACGGTCCGGAGGATGTGGTAATCTCCATTATCAAATTCGTCGGAACTATGATTATTCTGATGAATATCCACACAGGACTTGCGTTGTGCGCAGCTGCGATTCTTCCGTTTATGCTCGCCTTTGCCTATATTTACAATGGAAAACTAAAGCGTGCCTTCAAGCGAAATCGTGACCGCATCGCCGATATCAATGCCCAGATCGAGGACAGCCTTTCTGGTGTGCGTGTTGTCAAGAGCTTCGGAAATGAAGAGGCCGAGATGGACAAGTTTCAGGACGGAAACCATGCATTTTTAGAGAGCAAGAAAGCATCCTATAAGATCATGGGTATTTACAACTCTGGTATGGGCGTGTTCACCACACTTGTAACCATCGTGGTTGTCTCTGCGGGTGCCGTCTTTTTGACAAAGAAGACACTCGAGGTATCCGACCTCGTCACCTTTATGCTCTATATCAATAACTTTACTGACCCGATTAAGCGTCTCGTCAGCTTCACCGAGCAGTTTCAAAATGGTGCTTCCGGTTACGAGCGTTTTCTTGAGATCATGAACGTCGAGCCTGATATCGTCGATGATAAGCATGCGGTAGATGCTGGTACCTTACAGGGCAACATTGCCTTTAAAGATGTTGGATTCCATTATGTGGATACTGATACCAACGTACTGTCTCACTTGTCACTCGACATCAAGGCGGGCGAGTATGTGGCACTTGTCGGTTCTTCCGGTGCAGGAAAAACAACCATGTGCAGCTTGATTCCTCGTTTTTATGACGTCAGTGCCGGTGAGATTGATATCGACGGCATGGATATTCGAAAGATGACACAGAAAAGTTTGCGCCGCAATATTGGAATCGTGCAGCAGGATGTCTACCTGTTTGCTGGAACCGTAAAGGACAACATTCGCTATGGAAAGCCGGATGCAACCGACGAGGAAATCATCGCCGCTGCAAAAAATGCAAATGCGCATGAATTTATCATGCAGCTGCCAGACGGCTATAATACCGATATCGGACAGCGCGGCGTCAAGCTTTCCGGTGGACAAAAGCAGCGTTTGTCACTAGCCCGCGTATTCCTAAAAAATCCGCCGATCTTAATCTTTGATGAGGCCACCTCCGCACTCGATAACGAGAGCGAAAAAATTGTGCAGGATTCCCTCGAGCATCTGGCAAAGAATCGCACAACGCTTGTCATCGCACATCGCCTCTCCACCATCCGAAATGCAAAGCGCATCCTTGTCTTAACCGAGGACGGCATTGCAGAGGAGGGCACGCACGAGGAACTTATGGCGAAAAATGGAGTCTATGCGAACTTTTATCATATCCAGGGTGTGACTGCATAAAAACAACTGGATTTTTTCGCAAAATTGTGATAAACTTTTAAACAGTTCTTGCAGGATCGAAAATGCCTGCAAAGGAAAGGTGGTACACGATGAGCCAGAAAAAGGTGGATGAATATAAGAATTATAAGAAAAACCGCCGTGAGAATATCAAGAAGGAAAAGCGCAAAGAGCGCCTGACCATGGCAGCCATGTGGGGAGCAGTTGTTGTGTTTATCGCATGCGTAGGTGGCGCGATGGGCGTTTCCATCTACAACAACTATCAGGCAAAGCAGGCCGCACTTCCGACCTACGGTTCCACAAGCTTTCTTCTTTCTGATATGGCAAGCATTCAGAAAGAGGATACTGACGATCGGACAGAGGCAGAGAGCGAGACTGAAGAGGTTTTCTCAGAGGAGTATTCTGAGTCTGAGACATCATCCGAAGAGAAGAACGAGACCGAAGCAGCAGCTTCCGAAGCGTCTTCCGAGTCGGAAACACTCACACAGACAGAAAACGAAGAGACAGAGTCCGAGAGTGCAGAAAATTAATCACAAAAATGGGCTTTGCATGGATTTATGCAGAGCCTTTTTGTTTTGAAAGCCTTCTGCGACTATTGCACACTACCACACCAAACTCTTGACACAATCTGTATTTGTGAAAAGTTTGAACAAAAAGAAAACGCAGGGGGATTTTTGATGGAAAAGGGGATTGGAAAAAATATACAAAAAGGAAAACCGAACAAAGAGGAGGCCCCGGTATCTTGAGGGAGATAACCGGGGCGATTATGAAAAACACTATATGCAAAATGGATAAAGAAAAGAAGAAATTTCCTTTTCCTTTATGTATAAAGTATAAAAATTAAATATGGCCTTAATATGAATATGCCGTAAACAAATTGTGAACAATGGAGGCAAAATGATGGAAGAAAAAGAGGAAATGGCAAAAGTTTTTGTAGTAGGTCACAGAAATCCAGATACCGACTCGATCTGCTCGGCAATTTCGTATGCAAATTTGAAAAATACGGCAGGGGATGGCAAGGAATATATTGCCTGCCGTGCCGGACGTGTCAATGAGGAGACAAAATATGTGCTCGATTATTTTGGCATGTCAGAGCCGGAGCTGGTGGAGGATGTGCGTACTCAGGTAAGGGATATTGATTTTCGGCGAACACCGGGCGTTCAGCGAAATATTTCTTTAAAAACGGCATGGCGCATCATGAAGGATGAGCATGTTGTCACCGTTCCGGTTGTGAACAGAAAGCGCCTTGAGGGTGTACTGACCGTCAGCGATATCACCGATTCCTTTATGGAAGCATACGACAATGAGATTTTATCCACCGCGCATACTCGTTACAGCAACATCGTGGATACACTTGAGGGTACGCTTTTAATCGGAGATGAGAAAGCGTACTATACAAAAGGGAAGGTACTTGTTGCCGCCGCGAATCCGGATCTGATGGAGAGCTATATCAGCAAGCACGACCTTGTAATTTTGGGAAACCGTTATGAGTCCCAGCTGTGTGCGATCGAGATGGAGGCTGACTGTATCGTTGTGTGTGAGGGTGCACCAGTATCCTTAACGATTCGTAAGCTTGCGCAGGAGCGCGGCTGTACCGTCATCAGCACCCCGTTTGATACCTTCACCGCAGCACGTTTCATTAACCAGAGTATGCCAATCAGTTATTTTATGAAGCGCGATCATCTGATCACCTTCGAGGAAGATGAATTTATCGACGATATTCGCGATACGATGGCTTCCGTGCGCCACCGCGATTTCCCGATCATTAACAGTCAGGGTCAGTATCTCGGCACGATTTCCCGTCGAAACTTACTCGGCGCAAAGAAAAAACAGGTCATTCTTGTTGATCACAATGAGAGCGGACAGGCGGTGCGCGGCATTCAGGATGCACAGATTCTCGAGATCATTGACCATCACCGTCTGGGCACAATCGAGACCATGACACCTGTTTATTTTCGAAATCAGCCGCTTGGCTGCACTGCAACCATCATCTATCAAATGTATCAGGAGCAGAATATTCCGATTAGCAGAGAGATCGCAGGTCTTTTGTGCGGTGCGATTATCTCTGATACGCTGTTATTCCGTTCTCCAACCTGTACCGCAATCGACCGCATGGTAGCAGAAAAGCTTGGCATGATTGCGAAAATTGATCTCGAAAGCTTTGCAAAGGAAATGTTTGCCGCAGGAAGCAACTTAAAAAACAAAACCGAAGAGCAGATTTTCTTCCAGGATTACAAGCGTTTCACGATGGAATCCCTTGAGGTTGGCGTGGCGCAGATCAGTTCCATGAACCCGGACGAGCTTTCTGAGCTGTGTACCCGCATGCCAGCTTATCTCGAAAAGGCGGCCGAACAGCAGAAGGTAGACATGATCTATATGATGCTCACCAGCATCATGGATGAGAGCACGACACTTCTTTGCTATGGAAAGCACTGCGACAAGATTGTGCAATACGCATTTGCACAGGAGCTTACCGACGGAAAGGTAGAGCTTCCTGGCGTGGTATCCAGAAAGAAGCAGCTCGTTCCGGCGCTGATGACTGGTATTCAGATGATGATGCAGTAATCGGTATCAATTCAGAGCCGTACACAAATGAAGAATTGAAGTGTGGCTCTGGATTGAAAATGAAGAATCGAAAATAACAAAAGTAATAATAAAAAGTAGTAATAGAAAGCGAGAAAGCAAGAATCATGAGCAAACAAATTTGGAAGCCGGGCAATATGCTGTACCCGGTACCGGCTGTCCTTGTCAGCACGGCAGACAACACAGGAAAAGACAATTTAATTACAATCGCGTGGACCGGAACCGTGTGTTCCGACCCGGCGATGACCTATATTTCCGTGAGAAAAGAACGCCATTCTCATCATATGTTAAAAGAGAGCGGCGAATTTGTCATCAATCTGGTATCAGAGGACATTTGCCGCACAGCAGATTTTTGTGGTGTGCGTTCCGGACGCGATGTGGACAAGTTTGAGGCAACTGGACTGACAAGAGAAAAAGCATCTACCTTAAATGTTCCGATGGTAAAGGAGAGTCCGGTCAATATCGAGTGCAAGGTGACACAGGTGCTTGAGCTTGGCAGCCACGACATGTTTTTGGCAAAGGTAACGGCAGTGCAGGTTGATGAGTCCTTGCTTGACGAAAAAGGAAAGTTAGACTTAAATCGCGCAAAGCTTGTTGCATATTCCCACGGCGAGTACCAGACATTTACGAACATTTTAGGTACCTTTGGCTACAGTGTAAAGAAGAAAACAAAGAAAGTACGCTGATTTCAAACGTATGTTTTAGAAAAATATTACAAAATTGTTACAGGAATGTATTCCGTTTGCAATAAAAGTGATAAAGTTCTTCTTGGGAGGTTTACAAAGGCGAAAAGTATGTTATAATGAAACAGACTTGATAAAATAGGTAAGTCATAATCAGGTTTAATTCGTCATATTGCACGAAACGCTTAAAATAAATATAACTTAAATATAACTATTCAGAGCCGCACCTCGATTCCGCTTTGCGTTGCTCCAGCTGGAGCAATTATCTCGTTGTGGCTTCTCGCCATATGAAATTGTAAGAAAAAGTACTCATTCATGCGAGCATGATTCGTACTGTTCCTTACAATTTCGCATGGCTCTGAATAGTTGCAAATAAAAATCGAAGAGAAAGATGAGTCGAATTGCCGATAGCACTAGAAAAAACTAGTTCGCGGCAATTGTTTCGACCTGTCCGTGTTCACGGGTAGCGTGGATTGAAATCCAAAAATCCCCATTGCGGATTGGAAACGGGAGATAGAAATATATGGAACAATATGTAATAAAAGGCGGGAATCCGCTGGTTGGCGACGTTGTGATCGGCGGAGCCAAAAATGCAGCGCTTGGAATATTGGCTGCAGCGATCATGGCAGATGAGTTTGTCACAGTTACAAACCTTCCAGATGTAAAGGATGTCAACATTCTTCTGGAGGCAATCAGCGAGACCGGTGCGTCGGTAGTACGTGACGAACGCCATACCGTAAGATTAAACGGAAAGACCATTGGCAGTTGTGTCGTAGACAACAGCTACGTAAAGAAGATGAGAGCATCTTACTATCTGCTCGGTGCATTATTAGGTAAGTATCATCACGCAGAGGTAGCCCTTCCGGGTGGATGCAATATCGGAAGTCGTCCGATTGATCAGCATTTAAAGGGATTCCGTGCGCTTGGTGCAACCGGAAAGATCAGCAATGGTATGATCATTGTCGATGCAAAGAAGCTGGTTGGTGCGCGCATTTATTTCGATAAGGTATCCGTAGGCGCTACGATCAATGTTATGTTAGCTGCTACGCTGGCAGAGGGACGTACCGTCCTTGAGAATGTTGCAAAAGAGCCGCATATTGTCGATGTTGCCAACATGTTAAACAGCATGGGAGCAAATGTCAAGGGTGCAGGTACCGATGTCATCCGTATTGAGGGTGTAAAGAGCCTTCACGGAGCCGAGTATAGCGTAATCCCGGATCAGATCGAGGCTGGTACCTTTATGATGGTAGCAGCAGCTACCAGAGGTGACATCACGGTAAAGAATGTCATCCCGAAGCACTTAGACTGCTTAAGCTCCAAGCTTCGCGAGATCGGCTGTGAGGTTTCTGAGTTTGATGATGCCGTGCGCGTTGTCTGTAAAGAGAGACTTCATGCAACTTCTGTCAACACACTTCCGTACCCGGGCTTCCCGACAGACATGCAGCCACAGATGTCAGTTGTTTTGGCACTCGCACGTGGTACCAGCGTTGTGACCGAGAGTATTTTCGATAATCGTTTCCGCTATGTTGATGAGTTAAACCGCATGGGTGCAAGTATTCAGGTGGAGAGCAACATCGCGATCATCAACGGAATTGAGCAGTTTTCTGGTGCTTCTGTGACCGTTCCGGATCTGCGTGCAGGCGCAGCGCTTGTCATTGCCGGACTGGCTGCACAGGGCGTCAGTGTACTTGAGGATATCGTTTATATTAAGAGAGGTTACGAGGATTTCGCAGAAAAGCTTACGAGCCTTGGCGGTGTCATCGAGGAAGTGGAGACCGAGAAGGATATCCAGAGATTCCGTTTAAAGAATGGAACGACCAATAGCTAATTTTTGTTCACGGGCCGCTTATTTACGAAGCGGCTCGACGATTGTTTTGTCGACGTCACTGTTCAGCAGGATCCCACTACATATTTTCTACGAAAGTTTACTTTGACAAGGCCTGCTTCAACGTTCCGTCTCGTAAAAGCAACTCGTCTCGCCGCTAATCTAGGTTATGTTGCCCGTGAATGAGAGCGTTGAGAAAAATCATCATAAAAAATGTATAAAGTTATAGAAAAACCACTTGCATTTTTTCACAAACAGGTTTATAATCCCCTTTGCAAAAAAGAAAGGCTGTAAAACAGTCAGATATACCCCCTTATTCAGAGTGATGGAGATACATAGGATCTGAGAAGTCACGGCAACCCCTTGGGAGAGGAAGGTGCCAACCTGAGCGAGCAGGCTTGCCTGCAGTCGAACAATAAGAGGTGAACGGATAAATAAGATTTTGTCGGTCCGCCCCTTATCGGGCGGATTTTTTTTGCGCTAGCAATTCACACGTCACGTTTGTTTTGTGAATGTGCATCCGTGAATTGCGCCGATACAAAGCATATATAGAACACACAAAGAAAGGACAAACAGAAGAGAATTATGGCACATTATTTATTTACATCCGAATCCGTAACTGAAGGACATCCCGACAAGGTCTGCGACCAGATTTCTGACGCAGTATTAGACGCAATGCTTGAGCAGGACCCGATGAGCCGTGTTGCATGCGAAACCTGCACCACCACCGGACTTGTTATGATCATGGGCGAGATCACCACAAAGGCTCAGGTTGATATTCAGAAGGTAGCAAGAGACACCATCCGTAAGATTGGTTATACCGACGCAGCGTATGGCTTCAGCGCAGACAGCTGTGCAGTTATGACGGTACTTGACAAGCAGTCCACCGATATCGCAATGGGCGTTGACAAGTCTTTTGAGGCAAAGACTGGCGAGGATAAGGACGATTTGGATACCGGAGCTGGTGATCAGGGTATGATGTTTGGTTATGCAAGCAACGAGACACCAGAGCTGATGCCGTATCCGATTTCTCTGGCACACAAGCTGGCACGCAGACTGACCGAGGTTCGTAAGAATGGTACACTGACCTACTTAAGACCAGACGGAAAGACTCAGGTAACCGTTGAGTACGATGAGAATGACAAGCCGGTACGTCTGGATGCAGTTGTTCTTTCCACTCAGCATGACCCGGATGTAACGCAGGAGCAGATCCATGAGGATATCAAGAAGTATGTATTTGACGAGGTAATCCCGGCAGAGCTTGTTGATGAGAAGACCAAGTTCTTCGTAAATCCGACCGGACGTTTCGTAATCGGTGGACCGCAGGGCGATAGCGGACTGACTGGAAGAAAGCTGATCGTAGATACCTACGGTGGTATGGCAAGACACGGCGGCGGCGCTTTCTCTGGTAAGGACTGCACCAAGGTAGACCGTTCTGCTTCCTATGCAGCTCGTTACGTTGCAAAGAACATCGTAGCTGCCGGTCTGGCACAGCGCTGCGAGATTCAGGTTTCCTACGCAATCGGTGTTGCTCATCCGACTTCCATTATGGTAAACACCTTTGGAACAGGCGTAGTAGAGGACGCAAAACTTGTTGACATCATCCGCGAGAACTTCGATCTTCGCCCGGCAGGTATCATCAAGATGCTTGACCTGAGACGTCCGATCTACTCTCAGACAGCTGCATATGGTCACTTCGGCAGAACCGATATCGATCTTCCGTGGGAGGCAACCGATAAGGCAGAAGCACTGAAGAAGTATCTGGCATAAGATGGCAGGATATAGCAATCAGAAGGTGTTCATTCTATACGAGGATGAACACCTTCTCGTGGTAAAAAAGCCTTTTGGCATGGAGTCCCAGCGGGGAAAAAGCTTTGCGATGGATTTGGAGAGCCTGCTTCGAGGTTACTTATCCTCAAAGACAAAGAGCGATCGCCCGTATCTGGCTGTGATTCACCGGCTTGACCGCCCGGTGGCAGGTGTGATGGTCTATGCCAAGACAAAAAAGGCAGCGGCAGCGTTAAGTGCCCAGCTGCAAAAGGAAAGTTTTTCTAAGGTATATGAGGCTGTTGTGAGTGGGAATCCTTCTAGCTGTGAGGGCAGATTAGAGGATTACCTGCTTGCAGATAAGCGCACCGGAATGGCATCCGTATCGGATCCGATCAATCCCGATGCAAAAAAAGCCGTCTTAACTTGGAAAGAAATTACCGCACAGGAATTAAAATCAAGCGATCTGATGACACATTACTTAAGCAGTCCATCACCAGCTGGCGGCTGGCACTGCCTTCGTATTGTGCTAGAGACAGGGCGTCATCATCAGATTCGCACCCAGCTTTCCCATGCAGGAATGCCGATCGCAGGGGATGTGCGCTACGGCGGTGCACCGGTAAATGGACCGCGCGGTGCGATTGCACTTTGTGCAGCACAATTGTCATTTCGTCATCCTGTGACAGGAAAATACTTGACATTTTCCTGGAATGATGATACCAATATAACAACAGTTACCGGAAGGTGATCAGACGATGACTGTATCGTTCACACGTCATACCAGACTCGGTGAACAGCGACGAATCTTAGTTAGAGGAGATACGATTATGAAGAAGGTTGTTAAGTTTGGCGGAAGCTCTCTGGCGAGCGCAGAACAGTTTACAAAGGTAAAGGACATCATCTGCAGCGACGCTGACAGACGCTATGTAGTTCCGTCCGCACCGGGAAAGCGTTTTTCCGGCGACACAAAGGTAACAGATATGCTCTATACCTGCTACGCAGCAGCAGAGCAGGACGAGGATTTTTCCGATAAGCTTGCAAAGATTCAGGCAAGATACAATGAGATTATCAATGGTCTCGGACTGAACCTTTCACTTGACACGCAGTTTGAGGAGATTGCGTCAAAGTTTGCAGCGAAGGCAGGAAAAGAGTATGCGGCATCCCGCGGTGAGTATTTAAATGGTATTATTATGGCAAACTACTTGGGCTATGAGTTTGTTGATGCGGCAGAGGTTATTCGTTTTAACAAGGATGGCTCTTTCAATGCAGCCGTTACAAATGATATTATGTCCAAGCGTCTTGAGGGCGTAGAGCGCGCCGTTATCCCGGGCTTCTTCGGAGCTGAGAAAGATGGCACCATTCGTACCTTCTCCAGAGGCGGTTCTGATATTACCGGTTCCATCGTGGCAAGAGCTGTAAATGCAAATCTGTACGAGAACTGGACTGATGTTTCCGGCTGTATGATCGCAGATCCGCGTATCATCAAGAACCCGGAGCCAATCACAACCATTACCTACAAGGAGCTGCGTGAGCTTTCCTATATGGGTGCTTCCGTTCTTCATGAAGATGCCATTTTCCCGGTACGTCAGGCTGGTATCCCGATCAACATTAGAAATACCAATGCACCAGAGGATAAGGGAACCATGATCGTTGAGAAGACCTGTCATATTCCGAAGTATACCATCACCGGTATTGCCGGAAAGAAGGATTTTGTTGCAGTCAATATCGAGAAGGATATGATGAATTCAGAGATCGGATTTGGCAGAAAAGTATTAGAGGCTTTCGAGAAATATGGTATTTCCTTTGAGCATATGCCAAGTGGCGTAGATACTATGACCGTCATCGTACATCAGACTGAGTTCGAGGAAAAGGAACAGAAAGTATTAACAGAGATCAAGCATCTGGTTCATCCAGATGTACTCGACCTTGAGCCGGACATCGCACTGATCGCTATCGTAGGACGCGGTATGAGAGAGGCAAGAGGAACGGCAGGACGTATCTTCTCTGCACTGGCTCATGCAAAGGTAAATGTCAAGATGATCGATCAGGGTTCCAGCGAGATCAATATCATCGTTGGTGTTAAAAATTCCGAGTTTGAGATCGCAATCAAGGCAATTTACGATATTTTTGTCGTATCTCAGCTGTAAAACGGGTTGACAAATCGTTTTTTGTTTTGTAATATGGAACCATTCAGGTTCAGGCAGATGCCGAATCTGTCCTATGCGATGAAAAAGAATAGTACTTTCAGGCGGTTTCACAGAGAGTATGCGGTTGGTGAGAGCATACAAATGCGCGGGAACGAACCTACTTTGGAGCATTCCGGGAAACCGGACGCGGCCCAGTGTTACGGGCATGAAAAAGAGAAAACCGTATGGTTTTAATAAGGGTGGTACCGCCGAAGCAAAGTGTGATTTGGTCCCTTGTCAGTAAAAATTGCTGACAGGGGACTTCTTTTGCGTTGGCAGTTCCGTGAACGTCTGGAAGAAAAACACCCGAATCAAAAAATGGAGGTTAACATGGCAAAGGAAAAGAAGTTAGTAGAAGCAATCACTTCAATGAGCGAAGATTTTGCACAGTGGTATACAGACGTCGTAAAGAAGGCTGAGCTGTGCGATTACACCAGTGTAAAGGGATTCATGGCAATCAAGCCGTATGGCTACGCAATCTGGGAGAACATCCAGCACGAATTAGACAGCCGTTTCAAGGCAACAGGCGTACAGAACGTGGCAATGCCAATGTTCATTCCGGAGAGTCTTTTGGACAAGGAAAAGGATCACGTAGAGGGCTTTGCACCAGAGGTAGCATGGGTAACTCACGGTGGACTGACCGAGCTGCCAGAGCGTATGTGCGTGCGTCCAACCTCTGAGACACTGTTCTGCGATTTCTATTCCAGAGACATTCACTCCTACCGTGATCTGCCGCGCGTATACAACCAGTGGTGTTCCGTTGTACGTTGGGAGAAGGAGACTCGTCCATTCTTAAGAACAAGAGAGTTCTTATGGCAGGAGGGTCACACTGCTCATGCAACCGCAGAGGAGGCAGAGGCAAGAACCATCCAGATGTTAAATGTATACGCTGATTTCTGCGAGGAAGTTCTGTCAATTCCGGTTATCAAGGGTGTTAAGACCGAGAAGGAAAAGTTTGCGGGTGCCGTATCCACTTACACCATCGAGGCGCTTATGCACGATGGAAAGGCTTTACAGTCCGGAACCAGCCACAACTTCGGTGATGGCTTTGCAAAGGCATTCGACGTAACCTTTACCGATAAGGACAACAAGATTAAGTATGTTCATCAGACTTCTTGGGGTATGACCACCCGTATCATCGGTGCGCTGATCATGGTTCACGGCGATGACAGCGGTCTTGTTCTTCCGCCAAGAATTGCGCCAACACAGGTTACCGTTATCCCGATCGCTGCTCACAAGGAAGGCGTTATGGATAAGGCATATGCCCTCAAGGAAGAGTTAGCAAAGAACTTCAGAACCACGATTGACGATTCTGACAAGGGACCAGGATTTAAGTTTGCAGAGGCAGAGATGCGCGGTATTCCGGTTCGTATCGAGGTTGGCCCAAAGGATATTGAGGCAGGACAGGCTGTTATCGTTCGCCGTGATACAAGAGAGAAGATCACGGTAAGCTTTGAGGAGCTGTCCGCAAAGGTAGGTGAGGTTCTTGAGACCATGCAGAAGGAAATGCTTGAGAGAGCAAGAGCACACAGAGATTCTCACACCTATACCGCAACGAACTATGAGGAGTTCAAGGATATCCTTGCAAACAAACCAGGCTTTGTAAAGGCTATGTGGTGCGGTGATCGTGCTTGCGAGGACAAGGTAAAAGAAGAACTGTCTGCAACGAGCCGTTGTATGCCGTTCGAGCAGGAGGAAATATCCGATGTATGCGTATGCTGCGGAAAGAAGGCAAAGCGCATGGTTGTTTGGGGCAAGGCATATTAATCAGGAAGTTTAACGAAACGTCCACTCGGTGATGGCTTTGTCGGCGTCACTGTTCAGCGATGCCCACTATGTACCTTTTTATCATACGTTATTTTGGGCAGCTCGCTTCAACGTTCCGCCTCGTAAAGCACATCCACCTCGGGACTGCTTGATAGTAGTGAATTATAAATTGCTGAAAAAAGTATAGAACACAGAACAAAAATGTGTTAATATAAGAATATGCCAACGGGGGCAACTTAGTTTGCCCCCACTGTCAAAAACATGGGTTAGCAAACAAAAACACAAGTTAGTTATATATTAAACTGTGTATTAATTATGCTCAAATCGTAAGTTAACCCTTTGTCGGCAAAGTAATCAAGTCGGAAAGGAATCATCAGTATGTCGAAATATTCAAAGGAAGATATTCTTCGTATGGTAGAAGAGGAGGATGTCGGATTTATCCGTCTCCAGTTTACCGATGTGTTTGGCACTGTAAAGAATATTGCAATTACAGCAGGGCAGCTAGAGCAAGCACTCAACAACGAGTGTTCATTTGACGGCTCCGGCATTGACGGATTTGTGCGGATTGAAGAAGATGACATGTATCTGTATCCAGATCTGGATTCTTTCGAGATCTTTCCATGGAGACCGCAGACTGGCAAGGTAGCCCGTCTGATTTGCGACATCCATAAATGTGATGGCACTCCGTTTGAGGGAGACAGCCGATATATATTAAAGAAGGTGATGCGCGAGGCAGCTAGTATGGGCATTTATCCATACATTGCGCCAGAGTGCGAATTTTGCCTGTTCCCGTATGATACGGACGGCGAGGTGATGTTACAGACACAGGGCCATGGCTCCTATTTTGATGTGGCACCGCTCGATACTGGTGAAAATGTGCGAAGAGACATTATCCTTGCACTCGAGGACATGGGAATTGACGTGAAAAGTTCTTACCATGAGCATTCTCCGTATCAGCATGAGATTGATTTGCAGCCGGTCAATGCGCTTGCGGCAGCCGATAACATCGTCACCTTCCGCATGACCTGCAAGACAATCGCCAGCCGTCATGGTCTGTATGCTACCTTTATGCCAAAGCCGATGAACGATTCGGATGGTTGTGGTATGCATTTGAAGATGACGCTCATGGATATGGAAGGAAATAATATTCTGTCTGATCCGTCCGATCCGAAGGGATATGGATTAAGTGAGATTGGATATCAGTTTATGGCAGGTGTCATGGCACATATCAAGGGTCTGTCTGCCGTGACCAATCCGCTTGTCAATTCTTATAAGCGCATTGCTCCGGGCAATGAGGCACCGGCATACATCGTATGGTCATCCGGTAACCGTTTCCCGCTCATCAGCGTGCCGCACACCTCTGCACAGCGCATGCACATTGAACTGAGAAATCCAGATCCATGTGTCAATTCCTATCTGGCGTTCGCCGGTATCCTTGCAGCCGGTCTTGAGGGCATCAAGAAGGGCTTAAAGCCGCAGGAAGCGACCGAGTTAAACATCTATCGTCTCAGCGAAGATGAGTGCAAGAAGCTGAATTTACAGCGTCTGCCAGAGAGCTTGTCCGAGGCTGTAGAGGAGATGGAAAAGGATTCTCTTGTAATGGAGACACTTGGCGATTACATTTCCGGCAAGTATGTCCGTGCCAAAAGGCGTGAGGTAAGACAGTATCAGGCCTATGTAACGGATTGGGAAACCCGACAGTATCTCAACAAGTATTAAAATATAGTACGTATAAATAGATGATACTGAAACACGAATTTGTGTTACAGTTCACGCGTCATGCTAGATCTGGATAAATCTCATGCTTGCATGAAGATTTGACAGATCAGCAGGACGAAGTGGACGCCCGTTAATGAACAAAACAAAGCTGCAAAACGCGGACTTTGTTCGCGTTTTGCAGCGACGCACGGAACGTGCGGTTTTGCGAATGGGTGTCCCGTGAACAGTAACAAGTTGTTACTTTATGTGTAAAAGGGGGAAAATCGGTGACAAACTTGATAGTAGCATTTCCCAAATCGGAGGATGCCAAAAGCATCCGCAATATTTTGGTAAAAAACGGGTTCCCCGTAGTTGCCGTCTGTACCTCGGGTGCACAGACGCTTCAGTATGCGGATGATCTGCATAATGGAGTTGTCGTGTGCGGATATCGCCTGACCGACATGATTTACAGTCAGTTGAGGGAAGATTTGTCGGATCAGTTTGATATGCTTCTTCTTGCGTCCATGCGTTTTATCAGTGAGGTCGATGACAAGCGAATTCGATGTGTGGCGATGCCGCTGAAAGTGCACGAGCTGATTGCAAGTGTCGATGCGGCGGTGGAGGCGAGCGAGACGAAAAAACGTAAGGCGCGCCAGCAGCCAAAACAGCGAAATATGCTTGATAAGCAGCAGATCACGCTTGCCAAAGAGCTTTTGATGAAACAAAAAGGCATGACAGAGGAAGAAGCACATCGGTATTTACAGAAGCGCAGCATGGCAAACGGGGTAAATATGATAGAGACGGCCCAGATGGTGCTTTCGATACTGGGCAAGAAAGAAAAAGAATAAGCCGTAATGGCGGAAAGAGGAGAAAAATGGTAAGAGTAAATGAAAATTATCTGAAGCTTCCGGGAAGCTATCTGTTTTCCACAATCGGAAAGAAGGTAGCTGCATACAGTGCAGCAAACCCAGATAAGAAGATTATCCGTCTGGGAATCGGTGATGTTACACAGCCGATCGCTCCATCCATCATCGCTGCTACTCAGAAGGCAGTTGAGGAGATGGGTCATGCAGAGACCTTCCATGGCTATGCACCAGATTTAGGATATGAGTTTCTTCGCAGCGCCATTGCAAAGGAATATAAGGACAGAGGATGCCGCGTAGACATCGACGAGGTATTTGTTTCCGACGGTGCAAAGTGTGATTGTGGAAATATTCAGGAAATCTTTGCAGCAGACAGCCGCATCGCCGTATGCGACCCGGTTTACCCAGTATATGTAGACAGCAATGTCATGGCAGGACGCACCGGCACTTACGATCCAAAGACCGAGACCTGGAGCAACGTCATCTACATGCCGTGTACACAGGAAAACAACTTCACTCCGGCATTGCCAGAAAAGACACCAGATCTGATCTATCTGTGCTACCCGAACAACCCGACCGGAAGTGTTATCACAAAGGATGAGCTTCAGAAGTGGATTGACTATGCAAACGAGAAGGGTTCCGTTATCATCTACGATGCCGCATACGAGGCATATATCTCGGAGGAGAATATCCCGCACTCCATCTACGAGTGTGATGGTGCACGTACCTGTGCAATCGAGTTAAGAAGCTTCTCTAAGAACGCAGGATTTACCGGAATGCGTCTTGGCTTCACCGTAATCCCGAAGGAGCTGACTTGTGATGGCGTAGCAATCAATCCGCTGTGGGCAAGACGTCATGGAACCAAGTACAACGGCGCTCCGTACATCATTCAGCGTGCAGGTGAGGCTGTTTATACTCCTCAGGCACAGGCTGAGCTTCAGGCACAGATCGACTACTACATGAACAACGCAAAGATGATCTTAGAGGGTCTGAAGAGCGCAGGCTACAGCGTATCTGGCGGTGTAAATGCTCCGTATATCTGGTTAAAGACACCGGAGGGCATGACTAGCTGGCAGTTCTTCGATTACCTGCTTGAGACCGTCAACATCGTAGGTACCCCAGGTTCAGGCTTTGGTCCGAGTGGTGAGGGATACTTCCGTCTGACTGCATTCGGAAGTGCTGAGAACACCAAAGAGGCAATCGAGAGAATCACAAAGATGTAATAAAACAGTTCACATGGAACGTGCGGTTTTGTGAGTGGGCGTCCGTGAACTGTGAATTGAAAGCAATTCTGAAGTAATTTAGAAAGAGAAAGGGCAACTCTGCATGGAAGAATACCGCGTAAAAAAAGTAAATGGAATCAAACAGCCAAGCATCACGGTAAATGTGCCCGGATCAAAAAGTATAACAAACAGGGCGCTGCTTTTAGCGGCGCTCGCAAATGGAGAGAGCGTGCTTAACGGCGTGCTCTTTTCTGATGATTCGAGACATTTTTTGGACTGTGTGCAAAAGCTTGGCATTGAGACAACAGTAGATGAGGATGCATTTCGTGTAACGGTAAATGGTCACGGCGGGCAGGTACCAGAAGCGAACGCTGCTGTGTATGTCGGCAGCGCTGGAACGGCTGCACGCTTTCTGGCGGCATTTCTTGGCCTGTCAGACGGCACACACCGCATGGATGCATCTGCACAGATGAGAAAGCGCCCGATGGGGCCGTTGTTAAAGACACTGACTGGCATGGGCGCATCATTTTCCTTTGAGGAAAAGGAAGGCCATTTCCCATTTCAGGTGACCGGTGCTGGGCTGCTTGCTGGCGCAGAATGCGTTCATAATACGAATGGGAATGGTAATCGCAATACAGACAACACGAATACAAATGATAATGACTACAGTGAAATTAGCAGTGAGCAAAGTTCGGTTGACGTCAGCGTTAACATTAACGACAGCAGTCAGTTTTTAAGTGCACTGTTAATTTCACTTGGCGCTTATACAGGGGAGTCAGTGATTCATGTTGAAGGCACGCATGGCATGGCATACATTGACATGACCGTGCGCATGATGGAGCAGTTTGGAATTCGTGTGCAATCCGAAAACGGTGTGTACAAAATCGCACCGCAAAATGGTTATCAGGCAAAGTTCTATGATATCGAGCCGGATGTATCTGCGGCATGTTATTTTTATGCGATGGCAGCGCTGCTTGGTATTTCGGTCACGGTTTCGGGCGTGCATGAAGAATCGCTGCAGGGCGATGTTGAATTTATCCATATCTTAGAAAAAATGGGCTGCACCTGTGAGGATACGCCGCAAGGAATTTGTGTCAGCGGCTCTCAGGATGGCATTTTAAAGGGCGTGGATGTCAATATGCATAGCTGTTCCGATCAGGCAATCACGTTAGCCGCTATTGCACCATTTGCGAATGCACCGACTACAATTCGTGGAATCGCGCACATTCGCTTGCAGGAAAGCAACCGCATAGCCGCTATCTGCACCGAGTTAGCACGCATGGGCATTCGCTGCGAGGAAGGCGAAGACAGCATTACAATCTGGCCAGGTACACCGAAGTCCGCTGTAATTCAGACTTACGATGATCACCGTATGGCAATGGGCTTTAGTCTTGTTGGCCTTCGCGCAGAGGGAATTGTGATCCACGATCCGCTGTGCTGCAGAAAGACCTTCGAGCATTATTTTGATGTGCTGGATAAGGTAACAAAAACGCTGGAAAAGAATTAAAAAATAGAGGCTGTAAAATGATTTCTCATTTTTTACAGCCCCATTTTTTTTATCGTGTTAGGTGAATTAGTAAGTGCTTATGGTCTGTCATGCAGATCGACATATTCCTTCTGGGTGCCGAGCGGCTTGTAAGCAGGACGAATAATCTTATCTCCCGTGATCAGCTCCTCTATGCGGTGTGCGCTCCAGCCGACAATACGAGCCATCGCAAAGAGTGGGGTAAACAGCTCCTCCGGAATGCCGAGCATACTGTAAACAAAGCCACTATAAAAATCGACGTTTGCGCAAACACCCTTGTAGATCGTGCGGCGCTTTGAGATCAGATCGACTGCCAGCTGCTCTACATTCGAATAAAGAAGATAATCGTCCATCAGACCCTTCTCATCGGCAAGCTTCTTGACAAAGCCCTTAAAGATCTGTGCTCTTGGGTCGGAAACGGAGTAAACGGCGTGTCCCATACCATAGATTAGGCCCTTCTTGTCAAATGCTTCTTTGTTTAACAGCTGATTTAGATAGAAGATAATCTCATCCACATCGGAGGTATCTTTTACATTCTTCTTCAGATCCTTCATCATCTGCTGAACCTTGATGTTGGCACCGCCGTGTTTTGGCCCCTTGAGGGAGCAGAGCGCAGCCGCCATAACGGAATAGGTATCAGAACCAGAGGAGGTGACAACACGTGTTGTAAAGGTTGAGTTATTTCCGCCGCCGTGCTCCATATGAAGGACAAGTGCAATATCAAGAACAAGTGCTTCAAGTTTTGTGAACTTCTTGTCTGGGCGCAGCATACGAAGAATATTTTCTGCGGTCGATAGTGACGTGTCTGGTCTATGGATATAAAGACTCTTGTTTCGCTCATAGTGCGAATATGCGCGGTAGCCATAAACGGCTAACATTGGAAACTCACTGATAAGCATCAGACACTGGCGCAGCACATTAGAGAGACTGGTATCATTGAGCGTATCGTCGTAGCTTCCGAGCGTCAGAACACTTCGTGTCATGGAATTCATGATATCCTTGCCGGATGCCTTCATAATGACATCGCGCACAAAATTGGTTGGGAGTCTGCGTAAAGAAGCGAGAAGATCGGTAAATTCTGCCAGTTCTTTTTCATCTGGAAGCTTAGAAAAAAGGAGAAGATAGGTGGTTTCCTCAAAACCAAAACGCTGATCGCGTACAAATCCATTGACAAGATCATTGATATCATAGCCGCGGTAGGAAAGCTTTCCTTCCTGAGGGTGTTTGTTTCCCTGTTCGTCAAACCAGTAAGCAGACACGTCAGAGATATTTGTGAGTCCGGCGACAACACCATTGCCCGCTTTGTCACGAAGTCCACGTTTGACACCGTAGGTATCAAAAAGAGCGGGATCCATCGCGGCATTTTCCAGACACTGTGGGATCATAGATTCAGAAAAAGAAGCTGCTTGTTTCATCATTGCATTCATTGGGAAGAACCTGCCTTTCTGCCGCAGCGGCGGCGTGTATGCGATTATTATAGCGAGAAAAAAGACACTTGTCAAAGAAAATTTCCCAGACAAGTGCCTCTTTATATTATTTTCATACTATTTTCATGATCTGTTTTTGATCTTTTTATGGAAAAAATGATAAAAAAGATCAACATAGATTGAACGTATGGAATGTAAGCAACTAAGCAACGGTTGCTGCGTCACAGCCAGCGGTTTTTGAATACTGTTGATTATTTATTTCTGCCGCAGCAGTACTTATACTTCTTGCCGCTTCCGCAAGGACACGGATCGTTACGGCCGATCTTCTTATCCTTTACGATAGTAGTAGAAGACTTCTGCTCCTTGTAAAGCTCCTTGCGGCGCTCTGGAGTAAGAAGAGCATCCCACTGAGGAAGGGTGTAAAGCCACTCAGCCTTTGCACCAACCATGTTGTAGTACAGCTTTTCCTTGTCATAGTCTAAGGAAAGCTCGGTTGTCTCATCCATTGTTTCGATCGGGTTCGGCTGCTTTAAGCTGTCGTTGATGCCGTCCAGAATACCAACCATGATCATCTTGTCGATGCCGTACTTTTCAGCCAGCTGCGGGATGGTTCCGGTTACGACTTCGTTATCTGCCAGAAGAGACTCATAAAATCCCTTCTCAATTACAAAATAATGATTCCAGAACTGATTGTACTGTTCCTGAGTCATGTTCTCGCTGTAGGCACTGCCTCTCCACTGCTCAAGTAATGTCATAATAATCCTCCAATTTTATACGATAATCTCTCGGAATCTTCGCCCCAGTAAAATCAAGGTTTCCAGATACCTCTTTTTATAAAATCCCCCACTTTTTTGCAAAATTCTCTTGCCA
>CAVFYJ010000030.1:0-31810 GCA_963626545.1 Acetatifactor sp.
TCCTGACGGCTGCAATGGAATCCTCGTCCGACACGTCGGGCGGGGTTGTTCAAGTAACACATAGTTCATTGGATGCTCATTCGCAAAAAAAAGTACCTGTCAGTGATTTTCCATCAAATTGACAGGTACTCTTTTTAATAATATATTTGCAAACTCCGTCTGATGTCGATGCAATGTGGGTTTAAACTGCGGAGATTTTGCCTTGTGAAAGATTTTAAATTTTAATCGAAATTAGCTGGTGTGTTACTCTACATCCTGCAATGCTGCGAAGTTTTCCTCACCGGTGCGAACCTTAACAACACGATCAACATTGTATACGAAGATCTTGCCATCACCGATGTGTCCGGTGTAAAGGGTCTTCTTAGCGGCTGCAATTACGGTGTCAACCGGGATGCTGCTGACAACAACCTCAACCTTAACCTTTGGAAGCAGGGTAACGTCAAGTTCAACACCACGATACTTTTCGCCAGCACCCTTCTGGATGCCACAGCCCATAACCTGAGTGACGGTCATACCAGTTACGCCGATGTCGTTCATGGCCTTTCTGAGTTTATCATAACGTGAAAGCTTTGCGATAATAACAACCTTATAGATACCGCTCGGGGAAACATCCGGCGCCTTAACAACCTTGACAGCGGCAGCCTTCTGAGCAGAGGATGCGTGATCATAATCTTCAACACCAAGGTTTGTGTTTGCATTCTGCTCCATTGTCATGGTGTTGTCGATATCCATGATGGAGAAGCCAGCGTAAGCGGACGGAAGACCATGCTCTGTTGCGTCAAGACCGATGATTTCTTCTTCCTCGGTGACACGCAGACCGAATATCTTCTTAATTGCAAGGAATGTGATGGTAATCGTAACAGCGGTGAAGGCTGCGGTGCAAAGCATACCAAGTAACTGTAAGCCAAGCTGAGTAAAGCCGCCGCCATAGAAGAGACCTTCGCCTAAAATCTGGTTTGCACCAAAGGTAACACCGTCGCCATAGCCTCTTGCAAATGCAGGAGCGCTCTTTGTTGCGAAAAGACCAACTGCAATGGTACCCCAGATACCGTTCATCATATGTACGGCAACTGCACCAACCGGGTCATCAACGTGAATCTTGTTATCACAGAACCAAACACCAAATACAACAAGCAGACCAGATACAGCACCGACTGCGATGGAGCCGAAGGCATCGAAGACATCACAGCCTGCGGTTACGGCAACCAGACCGGCAAGGGAAGCATTCAGACACATGGAAACATCTGGCTTTCCATACTTAACCCAAGTGAAGATCATGCAGACAACGGTTGCGATAGAAGGTGCGATTGTCGTTGTTACGAAAATGGATCCAAGCTCATCAACGGTAGTAGCTGCGGCACCGTTAAAACCATACCAACCAAGCCACAGGATGAAAACACCGAGGCAGCCGAGTGGAAGGTTGTGACCAGGGAATGCGTTAACCTTTGTGATCTTACCGCTGCTATCTTTAACAAACTTTCCAATACGCGGTCCAAGCAGTGCGGCACCGATCAGTGCGCAGATACCGCCGACCATGTGAATACAGTTGGAACCGGCAAAATCGTGGAAGCCCATCTGAGCTAACCAGCCGCCGCCCCAGGTCCAGTGTGCCTCGATCGGGTAGATCACTGCGGAGATGACTGCGGAATAAACACAGTAGGAAAGGAATCTTGTTCTCTCTGCCATCGCACCAGATACGATTGTAGCGGTGGTTGCGCAGAATACAAGGTTGAATACGAAGTTGGACCAGTCGAAGTTTGCATAGTCGGTGAAGATATCAAAGCCCGGCTTTCCGATGATGCCAACGAGATCCTCGCCAAGAAACAGACCAAATCCGATCAGGATAAACATAACAGTACCGATACAGAAATCCATCAGGTTCTTCATTAGGATGTTTCCTGTATTTTTTGCTCTGGTGAAACCAGCTTCGACCATTGCGAAACCAGCCTGCATCCAGAATACGAGCGCGGCTCCGATTAAGAACCAGACGCCAAAAACTTCACTTTGAACAGCATTTAAAATATCTTCCATAGGACAGTTCCCCCCTGTTTAAATACAACACAAAGCCGCGCACACCGGGATCCTTCGGCGTGCACGGCTTTGTGCTGCGGATATGAGAAAAGGCGCTGACTTCCGAACTGGAATCTGTCAGCGCCTTTGCTTGAACACGATTATAGGGGGCGAAAGGCGATTTGTCAATCAAAAATTCTGAAAAAGTTTAACATTGTGAAAATTGAATGGAAATCTCAAAATATCGGGAAAAAGTTGATGGAAAAATAACAAAGGCGCAAATTTCTTTCCTACTTTCTTCTATACACGAAGCTCGTTTCGCGGTATACTGTAATTATAGAAAGATAGAAAAAAATAGAGCTATTCGCTATTTGATATTAGAACTATTAAAACTATAAAAGCTATTAGAACTATTGAAAAAGAAAAGGATTGAAGTGTGTGGAGGATATGGACAAAAAAAGACAGCCAATCGGTGTGTTTGATTCTGGTGCGGGTGGATTGAGTGTGTTAAAGGAACTCGTGCGTCTGATGCCGGAGGAGGATTTTATCTATTATGGGGATTCGCTCAATGCCCCTTACGGTGTAAAGCCGCTTGAACAGGTGCGTGAGCTTACCTATGCGTGTGCCGAGCATCTGCTTGGCCTTGGCGTGAAGGAAATCGTCATTGCCTGTAATACGGCAACGAGTGCGGCATGCCGCATTATGCGCGGAATGTACCCGGAGCTTGCGCTTGTCGGCGTGGAACCGGCGGTAAAGCCAGCCGTAGAGCATCATCCGGGGGAAAAGGTGGCCGTGATGGCAACGCCGCTGACGCTTCGTGAGGAAAAATTCAAACGACTTGTGCAGCGATATGAGGATCAGGCACAGATTATCCCGGTTCCGTGCCCGGATCTGGTGGAGTATGTGGAGCGCGGCATTTTAGAGGGTCCGGGATTGGAAGGATATTTGAAGGATGTCTTAGATCCCTGCTTAAAGGCGGGTGCGAAGGCAGTTGTTCTTGGCTGCACGCATTTTCCACTTGTGAAGGCTACGATTGGCAAGGTTGTCGGCGAGGAGGTTCGCATTTACGATGGCGGCGAGGGCACTGCCAGACAGGCAAAGCGTCTTCTTGCGGCGAAGAGTCTTTGCAGTGACAAAGAAAAAGGGCACATCCGCTTTGAAAGCAGTGCGCCCGGGAAGGAAGCCTACTATGAAGCGCTGTATCGAAAGGCAGCGCACATTGATAGCAGGGTGAAATTATAAAATGCCGCTGTGCGGATTGACAAAAGCAATCAAAGAAACAGCGGCAAAATCAAAAACAAGAGGAAGAATGGAAAGTGTTAGAGCATAAGTCGTAACAGTTTGATAATGCTGTACGAGGAACCCTCCTCGCGGTAGATTACTTCACGCGCCTTGGCCGGATAGTCTGTAATAATGACATCGACCTGGGCGTTTTTCATACGTTCCGTTTCGGCACGGGTGTTGATCGTCCATGCATAGACAGCCTTACCTTCGGCATGTGCTTTTGTCACGGTTGTATTATTGACAAACATCGAACGTACACAGAAGAAGTCGATCATATCGTTTTTGTAATAGTTGCCGATCGCGGTCGTCAGAATGTAGCCGAGTGTAATATCCGGATTTAGCTCATTTACCTGACGCAGATACGCATAGTCGGCAGACTGGATGGAACACTGATACCCCATCTCATATTGCTCGATCAGGCTGACGACTTTGGCAGCAAGATCGGCGCTTGCGGAGTTTCGCTTTAACTCGATCAGAAGATGCGCACGACCCTTGACGAGAGACATGACCTCTTCGAGTGTCGGCACGTAGGTAAATTCGTGATCCTTCGAGAAATAGTAGCTGATATCATATTGCTTTAATTCCTCATAAGTGACATCGGCGATATTCACCCGTTTTCCGGCGATTCGCTTTAGTGAGGAGTCATGGCAGACAACAACCACGCCGTCTTTTGTCTCCTGAACGTCAATCTCGACACCATCGGAGAGGGAGGCAATCGCAAGGTCAACCGCTTCGAGTGAATTTTCCGGTGCTTCGGAGGAGAGTCCTCGGTGGCAATAGATCTGAACCGGACTTAACGGTCGCTCGGCAAGTAAGGCACCGTTATAGATACCATAATACAAAAAGCAAAAGACACCGACGCCTGCAGCGGCAATGTCGCAGATGCGAAAGACGCGGCGAAGCGGGGTATCTGGCGCGTAGTCTAGGTGGAATTCCAAGATGACATCGTTTCCGGAAAAACGGTAAAACAGATGCGCCATCATGGCAACATTTACAAAAACACCGATACAGCTGGCAAACCAGATCATCGCAATGGAGAGTGTGTTGTTAAAGCTAAGCACCATGGCGACCTTTAAGTCAGCCGGGGCAAAGAAATTGACGACAACGACGATTATGATCTGACATAACAGGCGAAGAACAAACCAGAAGATTCCAACTGCAAGATTTAAAAGAACAATGTCAGCGAGTATAGGTACAAGGTGTTTTTTCACAAGCGGGACACTCGCGTGCTTGGATTTTTTTATGGCAAAGCCACCTAAGTACCAGTAGCAGATGCAGAAAAATTCACGCACCGCAAAGATGCCGATTAAAACAAGCGCTGCGATAATCGGGATGGCGTAATAAATCTTAGAAAACAGCATCGGCAAAAAAGTGCTGTATGGGTTAATGCGAAAACAAATTTCATAAAAGAAAAAGGTATTGACAAGAATCTGATAGGCAAAAAGTGGGAGTGCCAGGTAGAGCTGTTTAAAGCGAAAACGCTTGAAGCAGCGGGCGCAGCCATGTAAAAAGATATCCTTCATGCGAAGCTTCTGGCGCGCCATCGAAGCCTGAAAGCCGCCGAGCAGAATACAGGCATTTAGATAGGTCAGCATACAGGCGACCAAAAACAAGATCAAGATCATCACAATCGCCGGAGGCGTGATTAAGAAACGCCCCAAGTTGGCGGAGTTTAAGAAGCTGTAGCCGTCAATTTTTAGGGCGATATTTAAAAGAAACTGAAAGAGGGAATACTCAATCAGGGTATAGAATACCGAATAAAGAATCTGGAGCGCGAGCATACTCTTTGCGTTTAAAAAGATGCCGCGCATTGCGATCTTTAAGCCACCGATGGCGTTCTTTAGGCGATTCTTTAAATGGTGATACATGTTGCTTGCGTGTGTGTTTCTGTGTTGTTTCATCGTCTGTCAGTCCTGTCAGTCAAAATCTTTATAAAATTTTTTGCAAAAGGCAAATGTTATAAAAAAACAAGGGTTGTAATTACTCGCCTTTTGCCTTAAATCTCATCATAGCATATTTTGTGATAAAAAGCGACGTAAAATTACAAAAAACGAAAATCGTCTTAGGCAAAATGTGACAATTCCTTTACAAATCGCGGTGACATTGGTATCATGGTACTATGTGATGGTTCTACATAAGACTAAAAACATAGAAAAAAAGAAAACGGAGAAAATGTAATGTTAACAAAAGAAGACCACAATACATATGCGCAAATTCTGCGCGAGGAATTGACACCAGCGTTTGGCTGTACCGAGCCGATCGCACTTGCTTATTGTGCGGCAAAGGCAAGAGAGGTGCTGGGCGAGATGCCGACAAAGGTAGAGATCGAGGCGAGTGGTAATATTATTAAGAATGTAAAGAGTGTTATCGTTCCAAATACCGGTGGCATGAAGGGCATCTCGGCGGCAGCCGCAGCCGGAATCGTGGCAGGAGATTCCTCTGCCTGTCTTGAGGTTATCGCAAAGGTGACACCGGAGGAGCAAAAGAAAATTGCCGAGTACCTTGAGAAAGTGCCATTTTCCATAAAGGCAATGGAAAACGGCGATAAGCTGGATATTCGCGTGACCGTAACGGCAGAGAAAAACAGCGCTGTTGTGCGTGTATCCAAGCATCACACCGATATCGTTTACATCGCACATAATGGCGAAGTGCTGTTAAACGAGCAGGATGACTGCGACTGTGCAGAAAAGATTGCGAAGCGTCAGGCAGCAGCCAGCGCAGAGCAGCGCGCCGATAGAAGTCGTCTGAGTGTAGAGGGTATCGTGGAGTACGCAAAGACAGCCGATTTGGATACCGTTCGCGATATCTTAAACAGACAGATCGAGTACAATTACACCATCGCACAGGCTGGTGTGAGAGAAGACTGGGGTGCAAATGTCGGAAGTGTGCTTCTTGACACTTATGGCGAGGATGTTCGCACAAGAGCAAGAGCGTATGCCGCAGCAGGTTCCGATGCCCGCATGAGCGGATGTGAGCTGCCGGTTGTCATCAATTCCGGAAGTGGAAATCAGGGAATCACCGTATCGGTGCCGGTTATTGTCTATGCAAAGGAGTATCATAAGACAGACGAAGAGCTGCTTCGCGCACTTCTTGTTTCCAATTTAATCGCTATTCATATTAAGACAGGAATCGGTCCGTTATCGGCATTTTGCGGAGCTGTCAGTGCCGGATGTGCTGCAGGCTGCGGAATCGCATTCCTTCTCGGAGGTGATATCGACGAAGTGGCGCATACACTGGTCAATTCGATTGCTATCGCGTCCGGTATTATCTGCGATGGTGCCAAGCCCTCCTGTGCAGCAAAGATCGCATCCTCTGTCGATGCTGCACTGTTAGGATATGAGATGTATCGCCACGGACAACAGTTCTACGGTGAAGATGGAATCGTAAGCAAGGGTGTCGAGAATACCATCTATAATATATGCCGTATCGGTGCCGATGGTATGAATGAGACCGATGAGGAAATCATTAAAATCATGACGCACTGTGATTAAGGGAGAAGAACTTGATGCTTGTTAAGCTTGGCAAAGTCACTTCACCGAGTGGGCTTCCGTAAACTAGAAAACGAAAAACCAGAAGATAGCCTCCAAAAGCAAAAGAGCCGGATCAACAAAGACCGGCTCTTTTTCAAACGTAAAAAACTATGAAATTGTGCTGAATCACTTCTTGGAAGTATCCTCCGTTTTTTCAGTGCTCTTTTTTAAATGGACAGGCGGCTGAAGTGTGCTGTTATCGGACAGCGGAATGCCGCGATGCTCCACGCAGGTGGAGAATACGATCTGCGTGCGGGTGCGTCCGAACTTCTGAAGATAATTTACAAACTGGTCAAGCTCCTGTGTGGTATGGAAATAAGCCTCGATCAGCATGGAATACTCGCCTGTGACGCAGTTGCATTCAACTACGTTTGTACAGGACTCGATGTACGGATAAAAGTCAGGCTTTTGCTCTGGCTCTACCTCCAGATTGATGAACGCTTTTACTAGGTAGCCGATCGCGGTTACATTTATTGCAGCCTGATATCCGGCTAATACACCGGATTTTTCAAGACGCTCGATACGAGCGCAGACAGCCGGAGATGACAAAGAGACACGGCTGGCGATCTCTTTTACCGGTAAACGTGCATTATGCTGCAAAATATCAACGATGCAGCAGTCAATATGATCCATATGAAACCCCTCACTTTGCTGTAGTAACATCAATAGATATGTTCAAGATGCTCTCATAACTTTCTCCTAACAATAAACCATCATAACAGATAAAATGCACCTTGTAAACAGAACTTTTGAAAGTTTTTTAAGAAAAATTGGTATTTTATGGGGGATAATCCTCATAAATTAAACCAAAAAGGCATTTTTTGTGAAAAAATGCAAGTTTTTCTTTTAAAAAATACGGATTACTCATTGACAATCTTGCATAATTGGTTTATTATAACGTCATGCTTAGGGCAGACAATAGAGACATGAGGGTGGATGGGCACAAAATAGAAGCAACAGGGTGTACCATCTTTTTTTCTATCTGTTCGTCAGAGTATATTGTGCAATGCTCTGACAGGATGTGTCGTGACAAAACACTGTGATGCTTTGCAGTGGCAATGTCAGGAAGATAGGAAAAGCAGTCATCATTTTGTCGGCGATATGAGCGCTCTCCGGTAAAAGGAAAGACAGCGTATGAGGGAACGACAACGAATCCGGAGAAAAAACGACGAATTGTCAGTAGTCAAAAGGAGGATGACGCATGAGAAAAACAAGAAAAGCAGCAGCAGTTCTTACTGCAGTCGCTATGGCAGCCGTATCAGCAGTTCCGGCTATGGCAGATGAGATCAAGGATCTGTATCAGTACGAAACTCAGGCAAGAGAGATTGAGACCTGGAATATTCTGTATTCACAGAACGCAACCGATCTTAATGTATTAACAAACCTGTATGATGGTCTGTTAGAGGCAGATGAGTATGGTCAGTTAGTACCGGCAATCGCAGAGAGCTGGGAGACAGAGGATGACGGCGTTACATGGACCTTCCACTTAAGAAAGGGTGTTAAGTGGGTTGACCAGAACGGAAATGAGAAGGGTGAAGTTACTGCACAGGACTTCTTAACCGGACTTGAGTGGGTATTAAACTTCCACAAGAACGATGCAGGCAACACTTCCATGCCGATGGAGATGATCGTAGGTGCTGAAGATTACTACAACATGACAAGTGAACTGGATTCTGAGGCAGGTCTGGCATTGACTGCTGAGAGTTCTGAATTTGCTGACACAGTAGGCATTAAGGCGATTGATGATTATACACTTCAGTATACATGCGTAAGCGAGAAGCCATACTTCGATACAGTAGCTACTTACAACTGTCTGTATCCGGTTTCTCAGGCGATGATCGATGAGATTGGCGTTGATGGATTCAAGGCTGCTACACCGGAGAATATCTGGTACAACGGCTGCTATACTTGTACTGAGTATATCCAGCAGAATACAAAGACGCTGACAAAGAACCCGCTGTATTGGGATACCGATGCAAAGCTGTTTGATACTGTTACCATTAAGATGGTAGAGTCTCTTGATACTGCATATCAGCTGTATACCACAGGTGAGTTAGACAGCGTTTCTCTGTCTGAGTCCAACCTGACTACAATCAGCAGCAACGAGTCCAATGAGTATTACAATCAGTTAGTTGAGATGCGTCCGACGAAGTTCTCTTATCAGTTCCATTTCAATTATGATAAGCACAATGCAGACCAGACAAAGGATGATAACTGGAATACTGCTATTGCAAACGAAGCATTCCGTAAGTGCTGGTACTATGGTCTTGACCTGGGAAGCTTCTACAAGAGAACCAACGCAATCAACCCATATAAGTGCTACAACAACTCCTACACAATGCAGGGTCTGATCTATACATCCGATGGTACTGAGTATACACAGCTTGTACAGGAGAAGTTAGGTCTTCCGACTACTTATGATGGCGAGAGCATGAGCCGTCTGGATTCCGATAAGTTTGAGGAGTACAAGGCACAGGCAATCGAGGAGCTGACAGCAGCGGGCGTTACCTTCCCGGTACATGCAGCTTACTATATCGCAAGCGGCAACCAGACTGCTCTGGATAGCGCAAACGTATTAAAGCAGGCATTCTCTGATTCCTTCGGCGATGATTTCATCGTTCTGGATATCGAGACTTATGTATCCAGCCTTGCACAGGAAGTTCGTAACCCAAGACTTCAGTCCTTCGTTATCAACGGATGGGGTGCTGACTACGGTGATCCTCAGAACTACTTAGGACAGGAAACAAACGACAGCGATAACGCATACTACATGGTAGCTTATGGTCATGCAGTAGACAACGAGAGCGAAGATCTGAAGGCACTGTATGATGAGTACACCGAGTTAGTAAACAAGGCTGATGCCATCACTGGCGATCTGGATGCAAGATATGAAGCGTATGCAGAGGCAGAGGCATTCATGCTTGAGCATGCACTGACTGTACCGGCATATTTCGATGTTGAGTGGGAGCTGACTCATATCAATGACTACTCTAAGATCAACGCTATGTTCGGTATGCAGAACAACAAGTACAAGAACTGGGAGACTTCTACAGACGCCTATACTGCAGAAGACTATGCTGCTTTCAAGGAAGCTTGGGAAGCAGGTTCTGCTGAATAATATATGGCAAAATACACCGTAAAGAGATTGTTACAGTCTCTTGTAACAATCCTTATAGTGGTGACTATCGTATTCCTGCTGCTTCGTATGCTGCCTACGGATTATTTCTTTACCGAGGATCAGTTAATGAAGCTGACCGATCAGCAAAAGCACGATCAGCTTCAGGCAGCAGGTTTATTAGATAGTACCTTTACACAGCTGATGCGCTATTATGGGCAGTTGCTGAGACTGGACTTCGGTACGTCACGGCGAATTCAGAGCGGCATCTCTGTGGTAAAGGTAATTGGCGGAAAGTTTGCAATGTCGATGCAGCTTGGTCTGATCGCTTTTGCAATTTCTCTGGTAATTGGCGTTATCGTAGGTGTTCTTCAGGCACGTTTTAAGGATGGCATTATCGACGGTATCGGAACCGTTTATACAATTATTGTAAATGCAGTTCCGCCGCTTGTTGCCTATTCTCTGGTACTTGTATTTGGTTCCCATGTACTGAAGCTGCCGTCTATGTATTCGACGAGAAATCCGGGGCCGTCTCTGATTCTGCCTGTCGTTTGTCTCTCACTTTCCTCGATCGCAGGATATGCATTGTGGACAAGACGATATATGGTTGATGAATTAAACAAAGATTATATTAAGTTAGCGCGTGTAAAGGGACTTTCTTCAAAACGTATCATGGTAACACATGTGCTTCGAAATGCATTTGTTCCGTTAGCGCAGTATATTCCATATTCAATTTTGCTTACAGTCGGCGGTTCACTTCTGGTAGAGCGTTTCTTCTCTGTACCTGGTATGGGGTCACTGCTTACGGATGCAATTAACCGTTATGATACAGAGGTTGTACAGACACTTGTTATTCTGTATGCTGCACTCGGTATCATCGGCGTATTTTTGGGTGATGTCTTAATGATGATCATCGACCCGCGTATTACACTGACTGGAAAGGGAGGTACGAGATAATGGCTGCTAATTCAAATGATGACGCTCGCTTTAAGCTTGTCGAGTACTCCCCTGAAAAGGCCGAGATGACAGGATATTCCAATTATTCGTATTGGAAATCCGTATTCCACAACTTTTTAAAGAAGAAGAGTGCAGTCGCACTGTTGATTGTGTTCGTTGCACTTGTTATTTTCTCATTTGTAGCACTTGTTATTGGAAAGTACGATTACAGAAATCTGGTAACAGACAGTTCTAAGGGATTTATCCTTCCAAACTCAGAGTTCTGGTTCGGTACAGATAACTTAGGACGTGACTATTGGTGTCAGGTATGGTATGCGACACAGACTTCCATTAAGTTAGCCTGTATCGTTGCAATCGGTGAGTGTGTACTCGGCGTTACCATCGGTCTTCTTTGGGGATATGTTCGTCAGTTAGACCGCTTCTTCACGGAGCTATATAATATTATTGATAACATTCCGCAGATCATTTATATGACGCTGATTGCACTTATGATTGGAAAGAGCTTTACAATTATGGCAGTATCTTTGATCGCATTCGGTTGGTTAGGCATGGCAAGAAACATCCGTAACCTTGTTATGATGTATCGTGATCGTGAGTACAATCTGGCATCTAGATGTCTGGGTACTCCGACCTATCGTATCCTGATCAAGAACATTTTACCGTACCTGATCAGTGTTATTATCTTAAGATTGGCACTTTCCATTCCGAGAACTATCAGTATGGAGACAACGCTTTCCTACCTTGGACTTGGTCTGGATATCAATACGCCAACACTGGGAATTCTTCTTCGTAACGCAAGAAGCTACTTCCTGAATTACCCATACCTGCTGATTTTCCCGGCAGTTATTGTATCTGTTGTTACGATCACATTCTATCTGGTTGGTAACGCATTTTCCGATGCGGCTGATCCGAGAAATCACGTATAAGGAGGAGAACAATGGAAAAGAAACCGATATTATCCGCCAAAGACGTGGAAATTCAGTTCAGCCTGCGTGGAAACAAGCTCAACGCAATCCGCAAGTGTTCTCTTGATCTGTACGATGGAGAGACGCTTGCAATCGTAGGCGAGTCTGGTTCCGGAAAGAGCGTATTTACAAAGACCTTCGTCGGAATGCTGGATTCCAACGGTACCATCACTGGCGGAAGCATCCTGTATGACGGCAAGGATCTGGCGAAGTTTAAGAAGGAGAAGGAGTGGATGACCATCCGCGGTAAGAAGATCGCAATGGTTATGCAGGATCCGATGACTTCCTTAAACCCGTTAAAGAAGGTTGGTAAGCAGATTCAGGAATGTATCGAGCTTCACCAGGGCCTGAAGGGAGCCGTAGCAAAGAAGGCTACGATTCAGATTTTAGAGAAGGTAGGCATCCCGTTCCCGGAGATGCGTTACAATCAGTATCCGCATGAGTTTTCAGGCGGTATGAGACAGCGTGTTGTTATTGCGATTGCGGTTGCATGCCGACCGCAGATTTTAATCTGCGATGAGCCTACCACCGCATTGGACGTAACGATTCAGGCACAGATTCTGGAGCTGATCCGAAATCTTCAGGCTGAGTATCACATGTCTGTTATTTATATCACACATGACCTTGGCGTTGTAGCAAACGTGGCTGACCGCGTTGCTGTTATGTACGCAGGACAGATCGTGGAGGTCGGCAAGGTAGATGAGATCTTCTACGATGCAAGACATCCATATACATGGGCACTGCTGTCTGCTCTGCCACAGCTAGGTGTAAAGGGCGAGGCACTTCCTACTATTGATGGTACACCGCCGAATCTGTTTAACACCATCAAGGGCGATGCATTTGCACCGAGAAACAGACAGGCACTCGCGATCGACTTTGAGGAAGAGCCACCGTATTTTGATGTTTCTGAGACGCATAAGGCGAAGACATGGTATCTGGATCCGCGTGCACCGAAGATTGAACCGCCGAAGTCTGTGCAGCAGCTCAGACAGAAGATGAGAGCGCATAAGTAAAAGAGGTATGAGTATGGCTGAAAAAGAAAAGCTGATTGAGGTCAAGGACCTGCAGATTAGTTTCGGCAAGGGCCGAAAGAAGTTTGTGGCAGTTGACCATGTAAATTTTGATATTTATAAGGGAGAGACCTTCTCCCTGGTAGGTGAGTCCGGTTCCGGCAAGACTACCATCGGCCGCGCTATTACCCGTATCAATCCTACTTCGGCCGGAGAGATTTACTTTAAGGGCAAGAAGATCAATGGAAAGATCTCCAAGGAGCTTGACCGTGAGGTCATCAAGAGCTGCCAGATGATCTTCCAGGATCCGATGGCGTCTTTAAATGAGCGTGCGAAGGTTGATTATATTGTCTCCGAGGGTCTGTTAAACTTCCATATGTATAAGGATGAGGCCGATCGTGAGGCGAAGGTACAGAAGGCGCTTCGCGAGGTTGGTCTTCTTCCGGAGTTTGCTTCTCGTTTCCCACACGAGTTCTCTGGTGGACAGAGACAGCGTATCGGTATCGCGAGAGCCTTAATTATGGAGCCGGAGTTTGTCGTAGCTGATGAGCCGATCTCCGCTCTGGATGTTTCCATCCGTGCGCAGGTATTAAACCTGTTAAATCAGTTGAAGGCATCAAGAGGTCTGACCTATCTGTTTATCGCACATGATTTGTCCGTTGTACGTTTCATTTCCGACCGTATTGCTGTTATCTACAAGGGTCGTATCGTGGAGTTAGCAGAGGCTGAGGAGCTGTTCCATCATCCGCTGCATCCGTACACAAAGGCACTGCTTTCCGCAGTTCCGATTCCGGACCCAGAGATCGAGAAGAAGAAAAAGCTTCTGATCTATGATCCGACACTTCATGATTACACGATCTCCAAGCCGCAGTGGGTGGAGATCACTGAGGGTCACTTTGTATATGGCAATGAGCTGGAGCTTGAGAAGTATCGTGCAGAGATCGAGGCTATTAACGCATCTGAGAAGGCGTGAATGTAAATTCATGAAAATGCAGAATGCGGGCAGAGAGTGCGTGGCATAGATCTGTGTGTGGGCATGAAAGTAAGAGAGTAAAGCATGAGATGGTTTAAAGAACACTATCACCGCTATATGATTCGTCCTATTGTGACAAAAACGATCACCAGAACCTTAATCGGTCTGGTGATCGTCTTACTTTGGGACAAATATGTAAATGTGGAGCGGATCGGCGTTTCGAGGCTGGCGTTTGGACTGGGGGCAGTCGGACTGATTTTAATGGCAGGCGCGTGGTTTTCATACCTGCATCTGGACGGACTAACACCGGTGGATACGGCAAAGAAGCGTTTTGGTATTAAAAATAAGAAGAAAAAGACGAAGCGAAGCACCGGGGGCGATATTGCGGACTATCTTGATGAGGAGATTGTACCGTTTGAGGAACTCGAGGAGGATGAGAAGGCGGCGTGCCAGTTGGTGGCGTTTTTGATTTCCGGGGCGGTGCTGGTGATTGCGGGGGTTATTGTACCATTCCTTTTGTAAATAGAAAAAAGCAGGGCAGATGCCTTGCTTTTTTGCGTAAATAAGGGTATTATTGTTAAACATAGAGATAAGTAAAATATAGATGAATAATTTGTAAGGAAGGGATGGATTTCTATGGCAAAGTCAGGAAAAGGAAAAGTAGTCCTTGCGGGACTGGCAGCAGCAAGTGCGGCAGGTATTTTGACTGTGAGAGGTATTTTCCACAAGGTATTCGCCAGACAGGAAAAGGAGGATGACGCGATCAGCCTGCGTTATAAGGATATGAGCGGACTGGTACGAAAGAAAGTCACGATTGTATCTGGCTCAACGCATCTGACAGGCTATCTGTACGGAGAGGAGACGGCAAAGGGGCTTGTCGTTGTGTGCCATGGAATCGCAAGCGGCGGAGAGGATAACCTGAGCATGGTGAAATACATGCTCGATGATGGCTATCAGGTCTTTACGTTTGATTATACAGGTGTATACGAGAGCGAAGGTGCTTCTTCGGTGGGCTTTTATCAGGCCGTGAAGGACTTAAATGCAGTTATGGGTTATATCGAGGCAACCTCATCACTAAAGGACCTTCCAGTATTCTTGTATGGTCACAGCTGGGGCGGCTATACCGCAGCGGCAGAGCTTAACTTTAGACACAATATTGCAGGTGTGATTACGATCTCTGGATTTGCCAGCCCGATGGCCGTGACAAAAGAGGTGGCAAAGCGTGCAATGCCGTCTTTACTGGCAGAATTTTTGCTCCCATTTGCAGCGCTCTATCAACGTGTTGTCTTTGGAAAGAATTACAATCTGTCCGCAGTAGAGGGTATCAATAGCTGTGATGTACCAGTTCTTATCATGCATGGAAAGGATGACGAGGTGATTGGCTACGAGGGTTCCTCGATTATCGCACAGCGAAGCCACATCACAAACCCCAATGTCGAGTATTACACAGAGGCGCGCCCTGGCAAGAGTGGCCATATGGGAATCTTCTTTACAAAGGGCGGAACGGCTTATTATCTGGCAAAGAAGGAAGAGTTAAAGATGCTTCACGATCTGTATTACAATCGTGTGCCGCAGAATGTGCTGACAAAGTGGTTCTCTCGCCTTGATAAAAAGCAGGCAAATGATATTGATCCGCTGTTTGCAAAGACGGTATTGGATTTCCTTGATAAGAACTGCAAGAAGGTTGATTAATAATATCGTTGATTAAGCAAGATATTGCTTGAAATATAGGTTCGATTTCGTTATAATATAGAACGCCATGTGGTGCTTTCAGAAAAGATGAGTGTGCAGAGCTTGAACAAAATTATCTAAAGTTGTATAAGGTTATATAAAGTTGTATAAAGTCGTATGTGTTTCGTCTTTTTGTGAAAGATAATAGGGAATGCAGTGAGAAATCAGCAGTTAGGAGTTTTTTTATGAGAAAGTATCAGAAGGTACAGGCAGTTATTATGTGTGCGGCACTTGCAGCGTCAAGCATGACCGTATGGGCAACTGAGGAGGCAAGCAGCGAATCTGAGACAGCTGTAGCAGAGAGCGCGTCCGAGGAAGCTGCATCCGAGGAGTCTGGCGAGGTTAGCTATCCGCTTACATTAACTGGAACAGATGGAACGGAGATCACAATTGACGAGGAGCCTGAAAAGATTGTATCCATGGGACCGAACATGACAGAGATTTTGTATGCAATCGGCGCAGGGGATAAGTTAGTCGGAAGAACCGATTATTGCGATTACCCGGCACAGGTTAGCGAAGTTGAGTCTGTAGGAAGCATTTCCAATGCAGATATCGAGAAGATTTTAAGTCTGGAGCCAGATCTGGTTCTTGCATCCACCCATTTTTCCGATGATGCAATCAAGCAGCTCGATGATGCTGGTGTTCCGGTACTGTATCTGTACAGCGAAGAGGATATGAACGGCGTTTATGATATGATCGGTCTGGTTGGCAAGGCTGTAAATTGTACAGAGGAAGCAGAAGAGACCATTGATGAAATGCAGGCAAAGATGGATTATGTCTCCGATCGTCTGGCAAATGCTGATGAGAATCCGACCGTTTATTATGTCGTTGGCTACGGTGAGTACGGCGATTACACCGCTGGAGGAGATACTTTCGTAAATGGCATTCTGACAGCAGCAGGTGGTGACAACATCGCTTCTGACGTAGAGGGATGGTCTTATTCCACAGAGACCCTTCTGGAGAAGGATCCGCAGTATGTGATCTTAAATGCATACAATGAGGAAGGCTTCTGCACAACTGATCCGTATACCGAGCTGAGCGCAGTCAAGAATGGCTTTGTAAAGACCATTGACACCAATATGCTGGATCGTCAGGGTCCGAGAAATGCAGATGCTGTCGTAGAGTTAGCACAGATGCTTCATCCAGAGTGCTTCCCGGCAGAGACCGAGTATCCGGTTGCTGTACAGAGCGGTGATGTAGAGTACAACATCGAGGCTTGCCCAGAGAGTGTTTATGCTGCAAGCGAGGAAGTATTCGATCTGTTAAAGGAGATCGGCGTAGTTGATGAGGATGCTGAATACGAGGAAAAGAGTGTCGAGGACGTTGTTTCTGAGTCACTGGCAGTTGTTGTAGCAGATGCAGAGTATAACGCTGAGGAAAAGGCAAAGTTTGATGATGCCAATATCCCGGTTATCTATGTGGATGCAGAGGACGATGACACCGTAACAACACTTGGCCAGATCTTCAATTGCAACGCAAAGGCAGACGAGGTTTCTTTCGTAAAGGCGGCATTAGCTAAGTAATTGTGTAAGGGAGTTTTTATTGAAACGTATTTCGATTTTACAAAATCCGTTTTCGGATAAAAAGAAAAAAACATATTTTCATATCTATGTTTGCATGGCAGCCCTGCTTTTTGTGGGGGCTGCCATTTCCCTAAGTGTGGGTTCGGCAGACATTGGTGTGATTGGGAGCATTAAGCTGGCGCTGTCCGGAATTCCGGGTATTGGTTCGCTTGTGGATATTTCGGCGTACAGCACGATGCAGCGATATATTATTTTGCAGGTGCGCTTGCCGCGTGTACTTCTCGCAGCGCTTGTCGGGGCAGGTTTGTCGGCGGCAGGCGGAGTATTTCAGGGTCTTTTTCAGAATCCGCTTGCTGATCCGCATATTTTAGGTGTATCTTCCGGTGCAGCGCTCGGCGCGACGATTGCGATTCTTTTTGGCGTTCAGGTGAGTGTCTTTGGCATTGGAACGATTGGCGTGTGTGCGTTCATCGGAGCAATTCTTACGATTGCGCTTGTCTATCTGATCGGCGGCATGAAAAAAGGTGCAAAAACGATCGGCATTCTGCTTACCGGAACCGCGATCAGCACATTGTTTTCTGCGGTGATGTCGCTTCTGATGTCTCTTCATCATGATAAGATCGAGCAGGTCTATCTCTGGACGATGGGAAACTTTTCCTCTGCTGTGTGGGTGAAGGTCGGTTATGTGGCGATTTGTGAAGTGCTTTGTCTATGTATCTGCATTGCGTTGTCAAAGGATCTAAATCTGATGGCAATGGGCGAGGAGACGGCACAGAGCCTTGGAATCGAGACCGCACGTATCCGTCGAATTTTGATTTTAGCGGTATCGGTTATGGTGGCCTCATGCGTTGCCGTCAGCGGTGTGATTGGCTTTGTCGGACTGGTGATTCCGCATATTATCCGATTTTTGCTGGGAGATGATTACAGACGAATCCTGCCGGGTGCGATTTTAGGCGGAGGCTTCTTTTTAATGATTTGCGATACGTTAGCGCGCACCGTAACTGCGCCGGGAGAGCTGCCAGTCGGTGTATTGACGGCGATTGTTGGGGCACCGTATCTGATTCTGCTGATCAAGAGGAAGTTGGCATGAGAAAGGAGAAAACAAGCTTGAGTCGACAAGAAAATAAAAAAGAATCGGCATCAAAAATGGATTCGCTCAATGCAGTAGATATCGTAAGCAATCATCTAACGTGGACACCAGAAGGCACGGATCATCCCATTTTAAAGGATATCACTCTCACACTTGAGCCGGGCCATATCTATGGAATCATCGGTCCAAACGGAGCCGGAAAATCAAGCTTTTTGCGCCATGTACTTGCCTTTTTAAAAACGGAAAATAAGGAAAGTATAAAGATTGGCAGTGTATCCGCTAGCGATTATCCACGTAAGAAGCTTGCAAAGCTTCTCTCCTTTGTGCCGCAAAAGACTGATATCGACACCGATTTTACGGCAGAGGAAATTGTCATGACTGGCCGAACTCCGTATCAGAGTCGCTTTGCGGGCGCGACCGATGAAGACAAAAATGCAGTCAGTCGTGCATTTTCACTCACAAAAGCAGACAAACTGAAAGAGAAAAAATTCGCCGTTTTAAGTGGCGGCGAAAAACAAAAGATCGTGATTGCACGAGCGGTAGCGCAAACGACACCATGGATGCTCCTTGATGAGCCAATCGCAAGTCTTGATATTAAAAACCAGATTGAAATCATGCAGACGCTTGCATTGTTAAACCGACAGGAAGGTGTGTCAGTTTTAATGGTGCTTCATGACATCAATCTGGCTGGAAATTATTGTGACCGCTTAATTATGTTAAAGGATGGACAGGTGATTGCTGCAGGGGATACGGATATATGCCTCAACGAGGAAAATCTTCATGCACTTTATGACATCCCCTTTTTTCATGTCAGAGCGCCGGATGGAAGGACATATTTCCTTGCGGGAGGCCAGTGAGTTATCGTTCACGGGCAAATATCGTAGCCTAATTATCTTGCCAGCCAACCGCCATCAACCGCCAGCGTAAATCCATTCACGTAAGAAGCTGCATCGGATGCGAGAAATACAGCAGCGCCCATCAAATCATCGGCAGTGCCCCAGCGGCCTGCCGGAATGCGAGACAGAATGGCATCGTTTCGCTCGCCATCCTGACGCAGCGCGGTCGTGTTATTGGTTGCCATGTAGCCCGGGGCGATCGCGTTCACGTTAATATTAAGAGAAGCCCACTCATTTGCAAGCGCCCTGGTGAGTCCCATCACGGCGCTTTTGCTTGCCGTATAGGATGGAACGCGGATTCCGCCCTGAAAGCTTAACATGGAAGCAATGTTGATAATTTTGCCGCCGCCCTGAGGAATGAAGAACTCATTTGTCATCGCCTGAGAGAGGAAAAAGACAAGCTTTTCGTTCAGGTTTGTGACAAGATCCCAGCTGGCTTCGGTAACGTTAATCGCATCTTCACGGTGAATGATTCCTGCGTTATTCACAAGGATATCAACTCTGCCGGTGCATTTTTTACAGGCAGCGACAACACGCTGCGCAGCATCTGGTGCAGAAAGATCAACGATTACTTCAAAGAAGGTACCGCCGACTGCTTCTACCTTTGCGGCAGTCTCGACACAGCTGCGACGAGCCACACCGATTACAGTGGCACCTGCCTCAGCGAAAGCAACGCAGAAGCCCTGACCCAGTCCGGTGTTTGCACCAGTGACAACAGCAACCTTTCCATTCAAACGAAATAAATCTAAAATCATATCTTTTTCCCTTTCCTTTTGTGTTTTTTGCTTGTTATTACTATATTGCTTTTTTGTGGGGAAATATAGTATAATAAGCGCAATAATTATCATAATCGAAGCTAAATAAAAATGGAATGCATCTTACTGGGCAAAATATGCATGTTACCCGGCTAAGGGCAGACAGGTAAGATCAGAAGTATTACAATAAGAAGCGAAGGGAGGAAAAAGAAAAACGCATGGAGCAAAAAACGGTCGTGGACACCAGTCTTCGGGAGCTTCGCCGTCACGGAAGCGACGATTTTCCAATCGGCATTTATCGGGATGACTTTGCAGAGTTTGAACATGGGCAGATCGCCTGGCACTGGCACGAGGAGATTCAATTTGACTACGTCGTAAAGGGAACAATTCTTGTGCAGATCGGTACAAACGAATTCATTTTAAATTCGGGCGAGAGCATCTTTATCAACACCGGAATGCTGCATCGCCTTGTTCCCGTGGATGAAAATCATCATGAACTGTTAAGCACCGAACCGGGCACGCAGGTGATAGATTCCTTTGTCTGCTCATGGCGCTTGGCAGAATCGGATCGGCTCTCTCGTGCATACAGAGAATGTGTGGAGCCATTTCTTTCGGCAAAGGCGGACGGTTTTGTGTTAAGTAAAGAAGAATCGCAGCTTCTATGGAAAATGGCAGAATCGTATCGGGAAAAGAAAATCGGATATGAGATGATCGTGAAAGGCTGCCTTTGCTTTCTGTGGGCAGGTCTTGTTGAAAAAGAAAATAGGATAGTGCGTCAGATCCTTCCGCGGGAAGAGCGTGACCTAGAACGAATTAAAGAGGCCATGACCTATATGCAGCAAAAGTTTTCAAGAAAGGTGCGTCTTGAGGATGTGGCAGATTCGCTTGCTATAAGCAAAAGTGAGCTGTGCCGTTGCTTTCGGCGTGTCTTAAAGGTTAGCCCGATGGAATATCTGATTCAGTTTCGATTAGAGGAGGCGGGGCGGCAGCTGTTATCGACGGACAAGAGCGTGACGCAGATTGCGCTCGAGACCGGTTTTGACAGTCCGTCGCATCTGGGGCGCTTCTTCTTAAAGGAATTTGGATGCACGCCACGGCAGTACCGGACAAGAAAACGTTAAGGTAGCCCTGAGGTGGATGGCTTGTATTTAAAAAGTAAAATAAAATTAGGAAGGAAAAACACATGCGTTTTTATATAGCAGACTGCCACTTTTATCATGAGGCACTCAACACAAAAATGGATAAGCGAGGATTTTCTTCGGCAGAGGAGATGAATCAGTATATGATACAGCGCTGGAATGAAAAGGTGCGCACGTGCGACGAAACCGTCATTCTGGGCGATTTTTCATTTGGCGATGCGATGCAGACAAATGCGCTGCTGCAGCAGTTAAATGGAAAGAAATATTTGATCGAGGGCAACCACGACCGCTATCTGCAATACCGCAGATTTGACAAGAGCCTGTTTGAATGGATACGTCCCTACGAGGAATTAAATGATAATGGGCGAAAAGTTGTATTGAGCCATTACCCGGTTATGTGTTATAATGGCCAGTATCGGACAGACGAGAAAGGGGAGGCAAGGACCTACATGTTGTATGGCCATGTACACAATACGAGGGATGAGCTTTTGATGGATCGTTTTATCCGAATGACAAGGCAGACGTCTTTTCTTGATTTTTCAGGAAAGGAGAAAACGATTCCGTGCAGCATGATCAACTGTTTCTGCGTTTTCTCAAATTACGCACCACTTTCGCTCGACGAATGGATCGAAAACGATAAAATGCGACGCGCAAAGCTGGAAAATGAGTAAGAAATGGTAATGAAAAGTAATCTTGCACAAAAAACAAGAAAAGAAAATGGAAAAATGTGACAAAGTATTGAGAAAGACGGCTTTGTAGATTGACAATGAAAGAAAATGAGGTTATATTGAAAATACTTAAACGATTGAGAGAAAGCAGGTGAAGAGGTACTATGGTTTCATTGAAGGATATCGCAGCGGCCTGCGGCGTGTCGGCATCAACAGTCAGCAAGGCACTGAATGATCTGGACGACATCAGCGAAAAAAGAAAAGCGATGATTCGCCAGAAAGCAAATGAAATGGGTTATCTTCCGAACATGGCGGCGAGAGCGCTCAAGACGAAGATGACGCACAACATAGGGGTTCTGTTTCTGGATGACTATCACAGCGGACTGACGCACCCGTACTTTGCGCCGGTTTTAGAGAGTCTAAAGACAGAGGTAGAAAACCTTGGATACGACATTACGTTCATTAATAAGAACGTAGGTGGACGGGAAATGTCCTATCTGGAGCATTGCCGCTACCGCAACGTGGACGGAGTGGTAATTGCAAACGTGGATTTTACAAAGGAAGAGGTGGTCGAGTTAATTGAAAGTGATGTCCCTGTTGTTACAATTGATCATGTCTTTAACAATTGCCCGGCAGTTGTGTCCGATAACATTCGAGGTATAAGGGAACTAACAGAGTACGTGATCAGTATGGGACATAAGAGAATTGCTTACATACATGGACAGCAAAATGGTGTTACAAAAGTGAGATTAGCAAGCTTTTATCGCACAATGGAGGCACATGGATTGGACGTTCCGGACGAATATGCGCCGGAGGCACCGTATTTGGAGGGAGAGGCGAGTGCGGAAGCAACGAAAAATCTTCTCAAACTCAAGGAGCCGCCGACCTGTATTCTGTATCCGGATGATTACACGGCAGTCGGTGGTATCGGGGCGATTCGTGAGGTAGGCTTATCTATTCCAGGGGATATCTCGGTGGCAGGCTATGACGGAATTCCGCTGATCCAACAGTTTTCACCGAAGCTTACAACGTATGCACAGGATATGGCGGGTGTCGGAAAGGACGCAGCCAGAGCAATTGTTGACCAGATCGAGCGTCCAAAGAGTGCACTTGTTGAGATGATTGTAAAGCCAGGGGCAGTTATGCCGGGGGCATCGGTTCGCCGTTTATCCGAAAACGAGGGATGAAACAGGCAAAAGAAAGCCGAAAAAAGCAAAATGGAGCGAAATAAAGCGAAATAGAGCAGAAGAAAAGAGTCATAGAAACGGATGAGAGTTGGAACACGATTTCGAAAACAACCTCATCCGTTTCGTAAAAACGAAAAGAGTTCGGAAAGCGTTTGCTGAATGAACTTTTTTTTAACGCAAAAAAGCAACAATTTACACAATACAGACACAAATCATGTCGATGATAAACGAGAAAAGTGGAAAAATATATATAAAAATTTCAAAAAAGGTATTGCATTTTGGTCTAAAATGATGTATAGTTCAGTTATGAAAACGATTAAGTAATTTACGAATGGAAATTACACGGAGATTACGAAGAAGGAGTGTGGATGAGATGAAAAATTTTCTTCATAACACATGGAAACACAGGGCTCACGTGGTAATGGCTCTGCCAGCATTTCTTGTATTGCTGTTCTTCGCCTATATTCCGATGGGCGGTTTGGTAATGGCATTCAAGTCGTATGATTACACAAAAGGAATCTGGGGCAGCCCGTGGAATGGTCTTGATAACTTTAAGTTCCTGATTGCATCGAAATCAACATTTATTTCGATGACAAAGAATACGTTGTTCTACTATGTAATCTTTACAGGAATTGGAACGGTTCTGAATGTAGTACTTGCGATTGCAATTGACCAGTGTGTATTTAAAAAGTGCGCGAAGGCCATGCAGACCGTTATGATCATTCCAGTATTCATCTCTTACGCAGCTGTACAGTTTATCGTATATGCATTCATCAGTACTGATACCGGTATTTTAAACAACCTGTTCCATGCACATGTACGCTATTACACGACAGCTGGTCTGTGGCCGATCATCTTAACCGTTGTTAAGATGTGGAACAGCGTAGGTTACGGCTCCGTACTTTATATGTCCGTGCTTGCTGGTATTGATTCCTCTCTTTACGAGGCAGCTGAGATTGATGGTGCAAACCGTTGGCAGCAGATCGTCAATATCACAATTCCAAGTCTGGTGCCGATGATCACCGTTATGCTTCTTCTTTCAGTAGGAAACATCATGAGATCCGATACAGGTCTTTTCTATCAGGTAACAAGAAACAGTGGACAGCTTTACTCCACCACACAGGTTATTGATTCTTACGTACTGAATGCGATCTTTAAAAATTCCAACTTCGGATTCGTCGCAGCAACCACATTCTTCCAGTCTGTAATTGGTCTGGCGATGATGTTGATTGCAAATGGACTTGTTCGTAAGATTGCACCAGAAAATGCGCTGTTCTAATGAAAGGAGGCACTTAGATGAGTAAAAAGAAAAATCTTGATCTCGCTCCTTCCAGAAGAGAGCGCAAGACCATTGGTCAGTACATATTGTTATTTTTCCTGATTCTTTATACATTGTTCTGCGCACTGCCAATTGTGCTCGTATTTATCGCAGCATTCACGGATGAGAAGACAATTGTGCAGAATGGTTTCTCATTTGTACCAGAGAAATGGTCGCTTGATGGTGTAAATGCAGTACTTCGATATGGCAAGCAGCTGGCAACCTCATATGGAATTACCATCTTCATCACAGTCGTTGGAACATTAGCCGGACTTTTAATCATGGCAATGTTTGCTTATGCAATCAGCCGCAAGGGCTTCATGCTTGGCAAGTTCTTATCGGTTTATCTGTTGATTCCGATGCTGTTTTCCGGCGGACAGTTGTCCTGCTATATTATCTATACGTCCATGTACGGATTAAAGGATAACGTTGCATTGCTGATTTTACCGCTTTGTGTATCGACAATGAATGTTATCATTCTTAGAACATATATTGTAAACAGCATTCCGGGCGAGCTGATGGAGGCTGCCAAGATCGATGGAGCAGGCGAGTATCGAACATTCTTCCAGATTACACTTCCGTTGTTAAAGCCTTCCATGGCAGCAGTTGGATTTATGATGGCAACTGTTTACTGGAACGACTGGCAGAATGCACTTCTTTATATCACAAGTGACCGCAAGAAGCCATTGCAGCTGCTCTTGATAAATATTCAGAAGAGCATTGAGTTTCTGTTAAACAATTCAAATGTTCCTGCTTCTGTTAAAGCAGCAATGGGAGGTACCATCCCGCAGTATTCCGCAACGATGGCAACGGTTATTGTCGTAATCGGGCCGATCATGGTAGCATACCCATTCTTCCAGAAGTATTTTGTAAAAGGTCTTACAGTTGGCTCTGTTAAGGGTTGATGGAACCATTTTGCAATCATTATCTTGTAAGTTTAAGGGAGTGCATAGACTTCCTTAGCCCATAAAAACAAACATCATTAAGGAGGACACTTATTTATGAAGAGAAGACTTTTTGCAGTATCAATGGCAGCAACTATGGCAACTAGTTGTTTTGCAGGCACTGCTTTTGCAAGTGACAGCGATCCGGTAACGATTAAGATTACAAGAGCATGCTTTAATTTGGCGAATCCGGATTCCGATCAGGTAAAGAAGGTTCAGGATGCAATCAATGATTATATTAAGGACAAGATCAATGTTCAGATTGAGCTGACAGATATCGGTTCCGGTGAATATACAGATAAAGCAAATCTGGCTCTGGCAAATAACGAGATTAACCTTCTTTGGACTGCGTCATGGGAAGGCACCATCGGCACAAATGATTTAGTACCGAATAATGCAGTTTATGATATTACCGATCTGCTTCCTGGCACTGCGCTGTATGAGTCAATGGACGAAGGACAGTGGGAAGCAACCAAGTACAATGGAAAGAATTATTTCGTTCCTGTTTATAAGGATAATGCGGAAGGTTACGATATCATGTTCCGTAAGGATCTTGTTGAAAAGTACGGATGGGATATCAGCAGTGTTAAGACATTAGCAGACATTGAGCCGATGTTACAGGATCTGGAGGAAGAGGGCCTGAAATATCCATATCTGTCACAGAAGACGGCTATGTTCTACAGATATTATATCAATGATTTTGATTTCTTTACCGCTGATTCACAGTCCAACTGGGTAGCAGTTGATAGAGAGACAAATGAAGTTGTAGATACTGTTTTGACGGATCAGTATAAGGAATTCTGTACATTGATGGCAAAGTGGGCAGAGGCAGGCTACATCTCAGAGGATGAAGTAACAAAGACCACTACCGATACCACAACACAGACCCAGGATTGGGGTATTTCCTGGTGGACCGATATTCCGGTTAATGCAGAGGCAAACAGCCGTTATAATCAGGATGTTGAGATGGTTGCTGTCACGGACAGATGGGCTCACTCCACATCTTCACTTGGTTCCTGCTATGCAGTAACTGCAAACAGCACAGAGGAAGAAGCAAAGGCCTGTGTTGACTTCTTAGGACTTCTGTATACCGACAGCTATCTGGCAGATCTGTATACCTTCGGTATCGAGGGAGAGGATTTCAACTATGTTGACGGTAAGGTAGAGCAGACCGATGCTGGTAAGTACAATCACTCCATGTGGGAGTCTGCATCTGCAACCATCGTAACGCCTCTGACAACAGAGCCGGATGACAAGGCAGAACTGTATAAGGACTTCAATGGCGGAGCAAACACCTCTTGTGCAGCAGGTTTCCGTTTCGATAAGAGTCCTGTCGCTGATAAGTATACTGCTTGCCAGAACGTATTCAACGAATACGGATTCGCACTTGAGAATGGCGGATACAGTGTTGATGGTGTGGAAGATGCTATCGCTCAGTATCAGGCAGCTCTTGATGAGGCTGGTTATCAGGACGTTTTAGCAGAGTTCCAGGCACAGTATGATGCATGGAAGGAAGAGACTGGTTCCGAGACAACTGACGACGCAGCTGAGTCTGTTGAAGAAGAGTCCTCTTCTGTAGCAGCTGAATAAAGATTACTCCTTTTTCTCATAACACTTTTTCTTTCGCAGAGGGCGGGGTACACCTTAGGGTGTGCCCCGTCTTCATAGTTAAAAAAGATCAACTCGAGTGATTAAAACCGTCACTAGCATTTATATTGCAAATGTGATAAGATAAATTATGACAATCAAATTGATAAATATTTTTTTGATAGAATAGAATATAGTAAGAAAGGTTGATGTGAATAATATGAATCCAAGTGAAAAGTATGAAAAGCAGTATTTTATGCCGTCGGTCGTGACCTACGACTGGGTCAAGAAGGATGATGTCGATCATGCGCCGATTTGGTGCTCTGTTGACTTAAGAGACGGAAACCAGGCACTCGTAGAGCCGATGAGCCTGGACGAGAAGATTGAATTTTTCAAAATGCTGGTACAGATTGGCTTTAAGGAAATCGAGATCGGATTCCCGGCAGCCTCTGAGACTGAGTATCAGTTTTGCCGTACCTTAATTGAGCAGAACCTGATCCCGAGCGATGTAACGATTCAGGTTTTAACACAGGCAAGAGAGCATATTATTAAGAAGACCTTCGCTGCCATCAAGGGTGCGCCGAGAGCCGTTGTTCATGTCTACAACTCCACCTCTGTTGCACAGCGCGAGCAGGTATTCAAGAAGGATAAAGAGCAGATTAAGAAGATCGCTGTCGACGGAGCTGCCCTGTTAAAGGAGTTAGCGGATAAGACAGAGGGTAACTTCACTTTCGAGTACAGCCCGGAGAGCTTCACTGGAACCGAGATGGACTATGCACTTGAGGTGTGCAATGCCGTTCTGGATGTATGGCAGCCGACACCGGATAACAAGGTTATCATTAATCTTCCGGCAACTGTTGAGAATGCAATGCCGCACGTATTTGCTACTCAGATCGAGTACATGAATAAGAACATGAAGCATCGTGATGGTGTTGTTCTTTCCCTTCATCCGCACAACGACCGTGGATGCGGCGTCGCAGCAGCAGAGCTTGGTTTACTTGCTGGTGCAGACCGTATTGAGGGTACTCTGTTTGGAAACGGCGAGCGTACCGGAAATGTGGATATCATCACACTGGCGATGAACATGTTCTCTCACGGTATCGATCCGAAGCTTGATTTCTCCAACATGTCTCATCTGGTAGAGGTATACGAGAAGGTAACTGGTATGCGTGTACATGAGCGTCAGCCATACGCAGGAAAGTTAGTATTTACTGCATTTTCCGGTTCCCATCAGGATGCAATCGCAAAGGGAATGGCTTGGAGAGAAGCAGGCAAGAGCGAGAAGTGGGATGTTCCGTATCTGCCGATCGACCCGAAGGATGTTGGCCGTACCTACGATTCCGATGTTATCCGTATTAACAGCCAGTCTGGTAAGGGCGGCGTATGCTACGTGCTTCGCACCAACTTTGGCTTAAGCATTCCGGAAAATATGCGTGAGGAGGTTGGCTATACCGTTAAGGACATCTCCGATAAGGCACATAAGGAGCTGACTCCGGCGATCATTTATCAGATCTTCGAGGATCACTACATCACCAGCAAGTCCATCTTTCAGGTGAGCGAGTGCCATTTCCGTCAGGAAAACGGCATCGTGGCAAACGCAACAATTCAGCATGGACAGAATACACAGGTTGTCACTGGAACTGGAAACGGACGTCTGGATGCAGTCAGCAATGCAATCAAGAACTACTTCAACGTCAGCTACGAGTTAAGCTTCTATGAGGAGCATTCTCTGACAAAGGGCAGCTCTTCTAAGGCAGTTGCCTACGTTGGTGTTGTATGCAATGGCAGACGTTACTGGGGCGTTGGCATCGACAACGATATTATCAAGGCTTCCATCGAGGCACTGACCGTTGCCGTAAATAAGATCGAAGAGATCCAGAACGCACAGTTTGCCAAAGACAAAAGAATGGTTGAGATCATGAATTACATTCAGTCCAACTATTTAAATGTCACCCTTGAGGGACTGTCCGACAAGTTCTACCTGTCAAAGCCGTACCTGTCCAAGTACATCAAGGAAAAGTCCGGCATGACCTTCGGTGAGCTTGTAAAGAATGTTCGTCTGAAGAAGGCAAAGACATTGTTAAAGACGAGTTCGATGACCGTTGAGAGCATTGCGCTTTCTGTTGGTTATCAGAATGTGGAGCATTTTAATCGCCTGTTCAAGAAGGCATTTAATATGACTCCGGTACAGTTCCGTAACAAGAAATAGAACAATAAGAAATAAAAGAATCGAAACGATTCATCAAAGAAACTGACAATTGACAAACCATAGCACCTCTCCGATGGGAAAAGCTGAGAAAACTGGAAAATTATGAATGTCAAAAATAGCGCGATATACGCGACTAAATATGTCGTTTGCACTATTTACGACAAAAGTAGTGTATGGTAGAATAATTTCCGTAAAGTTTAGAAGACCAGAAGAAAAAAAGGAGGGGTACTATGTTTCAGGTGGCAGATGGAATTAAAGGTGTACATATTTTAGGGGTGGTTCAGAGTAAGGATGCGTTGGAAAACTTGCTTAAGACATGTCCAATGAATCCAAAGAGCCGATATGTGCTGATTGAGGTCGGCATGCAAAAGGAGACTGTTCAAGATGTCCTGACAGGGCTTGGCATTTTGGGGACAATGGCAGGTGCGCAGTATCTTCACGATGCAATTACGATTGCTCTTGAGGATCATGAGATGATTGAGCGCATCACAAAGCTGATGTATCCGCAGATTGCCAAAATTCACGATACCACACCGAGCCGTATTGAGAGAGCCATTCGTGTAGCGATTGAGCGTTCATGGCCGCTTGCCGATCGAGAATATAAAAAGTGTATATTCGGAGAGATGGCAGCAAGCGACAGCACAAGGCCGACCAATACGCAGTACATTCAATGCATTGTAAATTATTTAAAGTAAGTTATTTAAAATGAACTGCTAAAAATAAGATTAATGAGATTGATTAATGAAATTAATGCGATTTTTGAAATAAATTATTTTAAGTAATTTCTTAAATGAATTGAATTCCTTAAAAAAGTGCTGTCTGTCAGCTGAAATAGATAATTGTTTAAAGAGCAGGATATTGACATTTCCTGTTTCTGGTATAAAATGGAGATAATCCCAGTTATGGATCGGGATTTGCTGATTCGGTGAGTTTTTGGTTGATCCGAGCTGAGAAATACTCGACAGCAGATGAGAAAGGAAGCAGACATTATGGAGAAGAAAAATCTGGATTGGAGCAGTCTTGGATTTGGTTATATCCAGACCGATAAAAGATATGTTTCAAATTATAAGAATGGAAGTTGGGATGAGGGTACACTGACCTCTGATGCAACAATTACGATCAGCGAGTGTGCAGGTGTTTTACAGTATGCACAGACCGTATTTGAAGGTATGAAGGCATATACTACAGAGCAGGGTCACATTGTTGTATTCCGCCCGGATTTGAACGCAGAGCGTATGGTAAACTCCGCAAAGAGACTGGAGATGCCACCATTCCCACAGGATCGTTTTGTTGATGCTGTAAGACAGGTTGTAAAGGCAAATGATGGTTACGTTCCGCCGTATGGTTCTGGAGCTACTCTGTACATTCGTCCATATATGTTTGGAAGTGACGCTGTTATCGGTGTAAAGCCGGCAAATGAGTATCAGTTCCGTATCTTCTGTACGCCGGTTGGCCCATACTTCAAGGGCGGCGCAAAGCCGATTACCATCCGTGTCAGTGACTACGACCGTGCAGCACCGAACGGTACTGGACACATCAAGGCTGGATTAAACTATGCAATGAGTCTTCACGCAATTGTTGAGGCACACGAGCAGGGTTACGCAGAGAATATGTATCTGGATTCCGCAACACGTACAAAGGTTGAGGAGACCGGTGGTGCAAACTTCCTGTTCGTAACAAAGGATGGAAAGGTTGTTACACCAAAGTCTAACACCATTCTGCCATCCATCACACGTCGTTCCTTAGTATATGTTGCAAAGGAGTACTTAGGACTCGAGGTTGAGGAGCGTCCGGTATACTTTGATGAGGTAAAGGATTTCGCAGAGTGTGGTCTTTGCGGAACCGCAGCTGTTATCTCTCCTGTTGGAAAGATCGTTGATCATGGTAAGGAAATCTGCATGCCAAGTGGTATGGAGGAGATGGGACCGATCACCAAGAAGCTGTATGAGACTCTGACTGGTATCCAGATGGGACGTATCGAGGCTCCAAAGGGTTGGATCGAAGTAATCGAGTAATTTCAAAATGAAGTCTCCACGCCCATGCGGTGCATAGCTCCTATGGACATGGTACTCTGCCAGATTTGATAGAAAATAAAAGAATTAAGTACAGAGCTGGTTTCCATTGCCGAAAGGTGATGGAGCCAGCTTTTTTTTAACTACAAGTGTCTTTTCTAACACTTGACTACATTCTACAAAAATGATACTATCAGCAACAGTAACCAGGTGGAAACAATAGAATCCGAGAGAGAAAACCGATTACAAAAAATAATGGAGGCACGAATGAGAGAAGAGTTAAGTGCATGTGAGGCGCCAATTATGAAGCTCATCTGGGAGTCTAATCCAGATATTTCCATTCCTGAATTGACAAAGCAGCTGAATGTACGATATGGAAAAGACTACGCCAGAACGACAGTTGTTACGTTTTTAACCAGACTGGCGGGGAAGGGCTATGTTACGACAGAGCGCAGAGGGCGCGTGTCTTATGCACGCGCGTTGAAAAGTGAGCAGGAGTATAAGCAGGCATTAGCCAGCAAACAAACTGAATTTTGGTTTCATGGAAGTCTGGCAGAATTTGTTCAGGCATTGAGTATGAGTGCGCCGATCACAAAGGAAGAACTGCAAAGGGTAAGAGAACTGCTTGATGAGATGGAACGGATAGAAAAGTCCGATAAGATGCAGGCATGTGGCGGAAGAAAAAACAAGGGCAAATCAGATGATAAAGATGAAGCAAAAAATAAAGGCAAATTGAAGAATAAAAATAAAAGATAAAAGCAAATTAGGGAATAAAGATAAAGTAAAGAATAGGAAAAATTGAGGAGCTGCCTTATGGCGGCTCTTTACTTTTGGAAAATAATGAAGTAAAATCGAAATACAAAGCTGGAACGCTGTTTGTACTGGAAGATCTGAAAGGAGTCAGCTT
>CAVFYJ010000031.1:0-31629 GCA_963626545.1 Acetatifactor sp.
CATCGGTTGTCGTGTGCAGTCTTAAGACACAGCTTTCAAAAGAAATCCGAGCAAGCAACTTGAAAAGCCGCCGGGGATGCGAATTAAGTTTGTTCTCGCCTCGGCGACTTTACACAATAACGCAATCCGTCAATCAATTACTCACGCTTCCAAAGGCGCAAATAATTTTTTAAATCTGTGAGCAGGTTCTTTCAGTTTTCCCAACTCTCACCAACTTCTTCTACCTTTTTTTCTAAGACTTTTTCCAAGTCAACAAACGCTGTAATAAAACTATCGCGTATAAGTACAATCATTTCCTCCACATCTTCTTCGTTGTAGATATGAACAGACAGATTTCGTTTTTTCAGCATAAGTAGCCACACAGAAGAATCGTTGATAAAGCCAAATTTATAACCTAACTGCAAGATTTCTCTTGGTGATCCTGTATCTGCTCCCTCTGCACCATGAAGCCTTAATACCGCCTGTAATGCTTTCCATGCAAGCTCAAATGTGAGATTAAATTGTCCAATGACACCTGTTCTGTATATTTCATTACTATCTGCCAGCTCAAAATCTGCGTTTTTCAGAACTCTAAGGCAATTCGAAAAATTATCAAGTTTTTTCATATAGAATAATACCATCCTTTTCTATTTCATTTTTTAACTCTTGAGAGATTTTTTCATCTGCATTAACAATATCAAACATTAAAAGTGAGTGAGCATTTTCCTTAACATCCCAGTAAAATGAATCAAAATCTCCCCCATATACAGCAATGTCAATATCACTTCTTTTTGTATTTGTTCCCTTTGCACGAGATCCAAATAAAATAATTTTCCTAATTCCAGATTTTCTGGCAAATCTGGACACCTCATTAACAAGTCTTTCCGGCAAATCATACTTCATAACAGCATCTCCCATTTTACCCACTTTTTTCACTAATATCATAATAATCTATTTTCTATCACTTTATGAAATTCTGTAAAAACTCAAAATATCCATTTGCACCATTTTCCTTTTCCCACATATCAATTGAGTCTTTGATGCGAAGCATACACATTACAGGAACAGTATAAAATTCAATTAATTCCTCTTTCGTTGCATTCTTAAATTTATGTTTAACCTCATTCATTATTTTTATATTTGACAATGGATCAAACGTCATTAAGAGAGCTTTTTCTAATTTCTCATTGTCTTCATTACGAAACTTTTCAATATCAATCGTCTCACCTGTACATCTCATTTTTACATCAAACAACGCCAGTGCTATGGCTTCTCTCAAGCGACGACTATTTGACTTTGGATTTTTTCGATAGACACCCAACACATTGAATTCAAATGCATACAGCGCCTCTTCATATTGGCCCTCGTCTCCTTTTTTAATTTTTCCAAATTCTTTTGCCATTTCCGAATAGATTTTCTCAAACTGATACAATTGCATATATTTATCCTCCATTTTCTTATTATTTTTCATACTGCTCAATCAAGCACTGATGATTCTTTTTCTTGTCATAATTAATTGCCACAAGTAAAATATTCCCAGTATATTCCTCGAGAGATTTTGGATACTCCTTTTCCTTAATTTGCTGTAGTGCAGTTTGCACATTTTTGTTCCATTTCAATTCTACTACTAATGCTGGATATTCGTTTCTATATTCTGGCTTTGGAATAAATACAAAATCGGCAAAGCCACGACCAGCCGGCAATTCACGAACCGGTCGAAAATAATATTTAATGGCGCTTACATAAGCAATCGCCAAAACGCTGCTTAAGGAATTTTCATTGTTATACTGAATGACAGATGCATACCCGTCATGAATTTTCCCAAACTGTTTTGCAACGGTATCGCCATCCAAGCGTAGCGTAGCATCTAGCAGCTCATCAGACTCCTGCTGAAGTTCAAGCAGCTGATCCCACTTTGTCTGCCTCGTTGCCTTAACAAGTTCCTGACGTACTTCTTCATTTGGTACAAATGCAGTTTCCGTATCTTCATTATAGCCCAGATATCCTAGATGAATCAAATACGTCAACACATCGTCTCTATTTGCAAAATTAGTAGTATCATTTTGAAAAGACGTCACGTCAATTCGTACCTCCGCACCAGAAAGCATTTCAATAATTGCTGTCTTTAATCCATCAAAATCCATATTGACCAGTGGAATAATTGCCCGATAAGAACCTGTTTCAGACCAGTAGCTCTTAAATTTTCGCTTTGTTAATACGCTCACGACAGCTTTTGGGTTATAGATTTGATTGTCGCCTAAAAGATAGCCGTCATACCAGCATTTCACTTTATCAAAATCAACTTTATATGCCTTACAAAGACTCATTACTTCATTCTCTGTAAATCCAATATAAGGTGCCAACTCACCAGCATCAATCATCGAAAATTCTTCAAAATTATTCAATGCTGATTGTGTTCTGATTTTCTTAATTGGCAAAATTCCAGTCAAATATGCCAGCTGAATATACTTTGTCGGTGCCGCACCCTTAAACATTCCTCTCAAAAAGTTAATATACTGCTCCTGAATCTTCAAATCAGAAGCTTCATCACGGATTAAAACATCCCACTCATCAATAATTACGACAAAGCGATTTCCTTTCGCAGTGTTAATTTGAAATAGCGCTTCTGGCAAAGACGTAATTGTCTCATCCAATACATCAGGATAATATATGCGCAATTCTGAAATGACTTCCTGCGAAATATACGAGACAAGCTGCTCAGGTCCTCCCGCCGGTTCTATGCACCACTGAATATCCAAATGGATCACATCATATTGATTCAAGTGCTGTTTAAAATCTGCGAACTGCCCAATTTTTAAATCAGAAAACATCTTTTCAGAATTGCACCCTTTGCTATAATATGCCACAAGCATATCCGCAGTGATTGATTTTCCAAAGCGCCGCGGACGACTGTTGCAAATATAGCCCTGCAAAGTATCCAATACCCCATTTGTGTATTCCAAAAGTTCTGTCTTATCCACGTAAATTTTTGAATTCAATGCCTTTTGAAATGCTAAATTATCTGGATTAACAAATTTCCCCATGTCCGATCTCCTGTCCTCGATGGATTTGTCGATACCCCTTGTTATCGCGCGCAGCGCTGATAAGCAAATCGCGGTGAGCCATCGTCTATGTAGATAATACCGCAGCGTTCAAACCCATTTTTCTCGAGCAGATGCTGCATGACATGATTGTTTTCGTGTGTGTCAGCACGCAACTCCGGACAAAGGGCCCCGCAAAAGGTTACCATCTTTGAAAATACGCCCTTTAATGTGCCATCGCTTGCAACGCGATGGATGGTTCCGTAGGTATTATCATTTTTCCAGCTGCCCTGCTCGACCACTCGATATGTTGGATCCTCTCCGACCACAAATTTAAATGATGCATGAGGAATACCATCTTCTCCTGTGCAGACAAAGATGCATTCATTCTCGATATCTGTCTGAATCATTTCGCGTGTCGGATGACCTTTTTTCCACTGTGTCGTGTTTCCGGTGCTGTCCATAAAGCGTTTTGCCTCGGCATAAATTTCCATCATCTGATCGAGATCTGCCATCTGTGCCTTTCGTATTGTTATCGTTGTTATCGTATCCATGTCGTTGCCTCTTCTGTTTTTATTTTTTGATATACGAAGAAGAGCTTCCGCTCCACGGGTGATGACACCCATTTTGCAGCAGCTCTCCCTGCTTAAATGTATTTATTTGTCCTTATCCTTGTCTTTCTCTTTTTCAAAGAAATCCTTGATCGGATGTTTTTTCTTGGTTGTCGTTGTATTGGCAGTCGGTCTTCCATTCATTGCCTCGTCAAATGCCTGCAATGCTTCCTTCTGCTCCTTTGTCATGCTAGTCGGAACCTGTACGACGAAGGTAACATAGTGATCACCGCGCACATTCTTGTTACGCAGGCTTGGAACACCCTTGCCTCTTAAGCGTACCTGTGTATCAGTCTGGGTACCAGCCTTTAACTCGTACTCAACCTGACCGTCGATTGTATCGATTTTAAGTGTTGCACCGAGTGCTGCCTGTACGAAGGACACCGGGACGGTGGAGAAGATATCGTAATCCTGACGTCTGAAAATCGGATGCTGAGATACGGTAACCTCAACAAGCAGATCGCCCCACTCACCGCCGTTTACACCCGGCTCGCCCTTTCCGCGGATACGAATGCTTTGTCCATTGTCAATACCAGCCGGAACCGTTACCTGAATGGTCCTTAACTTGGTCTGATAGCCGGTACCACGGCAGTCTGGACACTTCTCCTTGATGATCTTTCCACTTCCGTGACAGTCTGGGCAGACCTGAACATTACGAACCATACCAAACATAGACTGCTGGGTGATGGTGATCTGTCCGCGTCCCTGACACTTCGGACAGGTAATCGGAGAGGTTCCCGGCTTTGCTCCGGAGCCATGGCAGGTTGGGCATGGATCCTTAAGGTTTAATTTCAGCTCTTTCTCGCAACCCTTAACAGACTCATCAAAAGTGATGCGGACTGCGGTACGAAGGTTCGCGCCCTTCATCGGTCCATCATTTCTTCTGCTTCTTCCGCCGCCGCCAAAAAGGTCACCGAAGATATCTCCAAAGATATCTCCCATATCGCCGCTGAATCCGCTGAAGCCACCGCCGTATCCTCCGCCGCTGCCATCAAATGCTGCATGACCAAACTGGTCATACTGTGCACGCTTTTCCTTATCGCTCAATACACTGTAAGCCTCTGAGGCCTCTTTGAAAATCTCTGCAGCTTCTGCGCTCGGGTTAATATCCGGATGATACTTCTTGGCAATCTCTCTGTATGCCTTTTTTATGGCGGCATCATCAGCGTCCTTCGCTACACCAAGGACTTCGTAGTAATCTCTCTTCTCTGCCATAAATACTCCCATCTGGGCAACCGCTCAAAGCCGCTTCGGCCAAAAGGGCTACCAATACTTTTCTACTCTTAACATGGCAAAACTCTTGGAGAATTTTTCTCCAAGAGCAATGCCATTTTTATCTTACTAATTTTCGCTTTGATCTGTCTTTACAACTCGCAGATCATGCTTTTGGATCAAACGAATTCATTTTAACTCAAACTTCAAATTTAATCAAGAATGTTTTACTTCTTTCATCCAATTTCTAATTAAACTTCCTTGTAATCTCCATCAACAACATCATCAGAAGAGGAGGAACCTGCACCAGCGTTCATGTCTGGGCCTGCCTGTGCGCCGCCCTGAGCTGCCTGTGCCTGCTCATACATCTTAGCGAACAGCTGCTGTGCACTATTCTTCAGAGTCTCAGTCTTAGCCTTTAACTGCTCAGTCTGATCCGGTGTTACGTTGTTAATATCGGTAGATGCGATCAGATCCTTCAGTGCCTGAAGATCGGTCTCTACCTGACCCTTTAAGGTCGGATCCAGCTTATCGCCAACTTCCTTCATTGCATTCTCAGTCTGGAACACGAAGGAGTCTGCCTCGTTACGAGCATCTACACCTTCCTTACGAGCCTTATCCTGTGCCTCGAACTCAGCTGCTTCCTTAACAGCCTTCTCGATATCAGAATCAGACATGTTGGAACCTGCGGTGATGGTGATGTGCTGCTCCTTGCCAGTTCCAAGATCCTTAGCGGATACGTTTACAATACCGTTTGCATCGATATCGAAGGTAACCTCGATCTGCGGAACACCTCTTCTTGCCGGTGCGATACCGTCCAGACGGAACTGTCCAAGGGACTTGTTGTCACGTGCGAACTGTCTCTCACCCTGTACAACGTTGATATCTACTGCGGTCTGGTTATCAGCTGCGGTAGAAAAGATCTGGCTCTTCTTTGTCGGGATAGTGGTGTTTCTCTCGATCAGGTGAGTAGCGATACCTCCCATGGTCTCGATGGAAAGGGTTAACGGGGTAACATCCAGCAGAAGGATATCTCCGGCACCAGCATCACCTGCTAACTTACCACCCTGAATGGAAGCACCGATTGCAACACACTCATCTGGGTTCAGAGTCTTGGACGGCTCCTTGCCGGTCAGTGCACGAACCTTATCCTGTGCGGAGATCATACGTGTGGAACCACCTACCAGAAGAACCTTATCCAGCTCGGATGCGGTCAGTCCAGCACCCTCAAGAGCCTCTCTTACTGGTCTCTCAGTACGAGCGATCAGATCTGCGGTCAACTCATCAAACTTTGCTCTTGTCAGAGTCATATCTAAGTGCTTCGGTCCCTCAGCAGTAGCGGTGATGAACGGAAGGTTGATATTTGTGGTAGTAGCGGTGGACAGCTCCTTCTTAGCCTTCTCTGCTGCTTCCTTTAATCTCTGAAGTGCCATCTTATCGTTGGACAAATCAACACCTTCAGCCTTCTTGAACTCGTCTAACATCCACTGAGTAACCTTGTTATCAAAATCATCTCCACCTAAGTGGTTGTCACCTGCGGTTGCTAATACTTCGATAACGCCATCACCAATCTCGATAATAGAAACATCGAATGTACCACCACCAAGGTCGTATACCATGATCTTCTGCTCATGCTCGTTGTCAAGACCATATGCTAATGCTGCTGCGGTAGGCTCGTTGATGATACGCTTTACATCAAGACCAGCGATCTTACCAGCATCCTTGGTTGCCTGACGCTGTGCATCGTTGAAATATGCCGGAACGGTGATAACTGCCTCAGTTACCTTCTCACCCAGATAAGCCTCTGCATCTGCCTTTAACTTCTGAAGGATCATTGCAGAGATCTCCTGAGGAGTATATCTCTTGTCATCAATGGTAACCTTATAATCGGTACCCATATGTCTCTTAATAGAAGAAATGGTGTGATCTGCATTGGTAACTGCCTGACGCTTTGCCGGCTCACCTACCAGACGCTCACCAGTCTTTGTGAATGCAACAACGGATGGTGTTGTACGAACACCCTCTGTATTTGTAACAACTACCGGCTTTCCACCTTCCATAACTGCTACGCAGGAATTCGTAGTACCTAAGTCAATACCAATAATCTTTCCCATAATCTAATTTCCTCCTAGATTGATCTTTTTGTTTTGTAATCCAATCTTTCTTTATCAAATATGCAGCTTTTGCTGCGTCTAATATGCTTATTTTAATGTGCTTGTTCTTTATCGGCTTTTTGCCAACTTTGAACTTAGTTTGCAACCTGTACCATGGAATGTCTTACGACGGTTCCGTGATATAAGTAACCTTTCTGAAACTCCTGAGCTACTGTATTTTCACCAAGGTTTTCATCCTCGATGTGCATTACGGCATTGTGCAGGTTTGGATCGAATGGCTTGCCAACTGCTTCAATCGGCTCAACACCCATATCGGCAAGTGCTTTCTGCATCTGCTTGTAAACCATATCCATACCGCTTACAAATGGATCGCTCATCTGCTCTTCGCTGACTCCTGCAAATCCACGCTCGAAGTTATCTATAATCGGAAGAAGCTTCTCGACAACGGACTTCGCACCCATGTCAAACATGGTGGATTTTTCTTTCTCGCTTCTCTTACGGAAGTTTTCAAACTCTGCAAGATTGCGCTTTCTTAAATCCTCAAGCTGCGCAGTCAGATCTTCGATCTGCTTATCTTTCTTATCCTTCTTCTTACCAAAGAAACGCTTCTTGTCGCCCTTATCGTCGGCCTGCGCATCCTTGTCTTCTGGCTGTTCCTCAGAAGCCTCTGCCTCAGTCTGATCGCTGATGTCCTCAGCGTCCGCCTGCTGTTCGGTCTCCTCAAGAATCTCATCCGTAACTGTTTCTTTTTCCATATCTGTCACGATATATCCGCCTTTCTATCTCCTGATTGATTTCTACTACTTTCTTTCAGGATCATTCCTCAGGCCTGACCTAAGGTTCATTTTTTTTATAAATCGCATCCAGCTGATCCCTTAAGTTTTTCAGTGTACCTACGACCTTTTCGTAATCCATACGCTTTGGTCCAACCACACCGAGGGTTCCCTGAACGCCATCACCCAGATCATATCTGGCTGTTACCACGCTGCAGTCCTTCATGTCCTGCATACCGTTTTCCTCGCCGATATAAACCTGAATGCCCGAATTGCTTTCCGAACCGCTCTCCGAAGTCTTATCTGAATTGTCCTCAAGCAGCTTTGCCAGCTCTTCTTTTTCTTCAAAAGTGGAGATCAGGCGCTGTGCATTTTTTTCATCTGAAAGCTCCGGGTAACGGAATATATTGTTGGCACCGCTGGTATAAATCACTGGTGCCGATTCGTGCTTGATCGCCTCTGCGATCGCCTCGAGTACACTGCCGACAACGGAACTGTAATCGCCTGCCTGCTCTTTTAACTGAGTGATGATGCCAAGATTAATCTGGTCAATCGTCAGACCGTTCAAAGCGCTGTTGATGAGGACATTTAACTTTAGAAGCTCTTCTTCGCTGATGTCGGTATCGATGTTTAAGATCGTGTTCTTCACAAGATTTCCTTCCACTACGATAACCGCTAACAGCTTTCCTGCTTCCATCCGTGAAAGCTGCAGGAACTTTAATTTGTTGGCACCAACCTGCGGTCCGGTAATCATCGTCGCATAGTTGGTATTTGCTGCAAGAACCTTGACCATCTGCTTTAGTAAAAGCTCAAGTCGGTCAACTCTCTTGACCACAACCTCTTGAAGTTCGTTGTTTTCTTTCTCACGGGTCTTCATCAGGTGATCCACATACAGGCGGTAGCCTTTATCCGACGGGATTCGTCCGGCGGAGGTATGAGGCTGAATGATCAGTCCCAGCTCCTCGAGATCCGCCATCTCATTTCGGATGGTAGCGGAACTTAAGTTCAGATCGGTGTACTTGGAAATCGTGCGTGAGCCTACCGGTTCGCCGGTCTCCAGATAATTTTTAATGATAGCGGTAAAAATCTTCCATTTTCTGTCATCCAGTTCCAAAAGCTCACTTCCTTTTCCTTTGTTTCTATTAGCACTCATCATCTCTGAGTGCTAACGATTATAAAATAGCACTATCGGGGCGTATTGTCAATATGTTTTGTCAAAAAAGTTGTGAATATTTTTTGAAATGAGGTTTTCTTTTGTTTCCGGGCAAAAGAAAAAGCGCCTATTCCTTTCAGAATAAACGCTTAGTAAAAAATTACATCACTTTCATGATGGCCTGCACAATCCACATAACGCCAACCACTGTGACAGCTCCAAACAGCACCCAAACCGTGCGAAGCGGCATTGCGGTTCTCCACAAATGCTTCTCGTCAATGATATCGGTGATAAACTTCATCTCAGCTTCGGAAAGCTTTGACTTGTCGAGCGTCATGATCTGCTCGTCTTTCTTGGTACACAGAACAACCTCATCCTTGCGGTTGTAAGCACCAAGCACCTGTGACCACTCATACTTACGCTCATCCTGTGCCTCGATGCGGTAGTTTACGATCTGCTCTTTTGTGATGCGGATATGCTTTCCCGTTTTCTTTAACCACTCCTCGTTCTGAGCAGCCTTCTTAAAACGGCTGATGTGATTGACATTCATATAGATGACAAGGACCAGTAAAATAAAGCCCATGCCTCCGTTTATGATCGCAGTGTTGCTGGTTCCCGCTAAGATCTGCGGAAGTGCGGATGACATCATCAACAAAGAGAATGCATACATAAGCACATTCAACATGACATAGCTTTTCTTTCTGCAGTACATATTCCAGATGGACATCTCATAGAATTTTTTTCCGTCCAGCAAAACGGAACAATCGACCTGATACATCTTTTCCTCTTTTCTGTGCTATAGACAACTGATCCTGTAGCACTGTGTAATAATCTGCGAAGCTTACCCGCAGAAATCAGCCATGATCCAGTTTGCTACCTCCATGCCCTTAAGCGTGAGCGCCACATGTGTGTCATCGGCCTTCATCATCCCCATCGCGATATACCGCTTGATCACGTCCCCATATACTTCGTCAAATGTCTCGCCGAAGCGTGTGTAAAAGTCAGCCAGTCGTACCCCCTCTTTTGTGCGAAGGCCAAGAAATGCCATTTCTTCCATCTGCTCGAAGCGAGTAAGTGTCTCGCACTCAAGAAAGCAAGTGAAGATGGATTCTGGCGATTCCCAATTGATTTGAGAAAACTCTTTTGTGTCGGTGAGAACCTTTAAGCGAAGAAAATCGCTTCCGCTTCTTATATAAGAAGCAGCCCCTGTGCCGACTCCAAGGTATTCGCCGCAATGCCAGTATTTCAAGTTGTGCTTACACTGTCTGTCCGGAAGTGCGTAGTTGGAAATCTCGTAATGCTCATAACCCGCCTGTGCAAGTAACTTCCAGGTAAGCTCGTCCATCTGAACGACCTCATCCTCGGAAGGAAGCGCATTTCGACTCTCACCAGAACAGGCGCGACACGCATCTTCATCACCATACTCATCAAAGAACGGAGTGCCCTCCTCGATGATAAGACTGTAAGCGGAGATGTGCTCTGGCCGAAGTGCAAGTATGCGTTCAAGCGTTTTCTGATAGGAGGCTGGTGTCTGACCCGGAAGGGAACCCATCACGTCGATGTTGATGTTGTCAAAGCCGACGCGTCGGGCTAGTTTAAAGGTAGACAAAAAATCTTCCCATGTGTGAATACGCCCGAGAAGCGCCAATTCTTCGTTGTCGGAGGACTGAAGACCGATGCTTAGGCGATTGATTCCTGCGTTTTTATAAGCGCGAAGTTTTTCCTCGTTTACTGTGCCGGGATTACACTCTGCGGTGATCTCGGCATCAGATGACAAAACGAAGGATTCCCGAACGGTATCCATCAATGCTGTCATCTGAGTGGATGACAGTAACGATGGCGTACCGCCTCCGATGAAGATGCTGTCGACAACATAATCCGAAGTTCGATTTCTATTTGTACTTTCATTTATACTTCTATTCGTACTTGCGTTTGAAGAATTTGCGCTTGTATTTGAATCAGAAGCTTCTTGTAAGTGTCTCCCGAATGCTCGTATCTGTCCGTTTAGGCTGCGAAGATACGCTGCCCGAACCTCGTCGGAGGCTGGAGAAGACAAAAAGTCGCAGTAGCGGCACTTTCTCACACAAAATGGGATGTGAATATAGAGGCCAAGAGGTGTCCCTTTTGCCAATGGTTGTTTTGGCAATGGGTGCTCCACTAATGGCTGGTCTGACAATGATCTTTGTGCCTGCACGGGATCACTCCTCATCGAGCTTGAGCACGCTCATGAATGCCTTCTGCGGAATCTCTACGTTTCCGACCATGCGCATACGCTTCTTTCCTTCCTTCTGCTTTTCAAGAAGCTTCTTCTTACGGCTGATATCACCACCGTAACATTTTGCAAGGACATCCTTGCGCATTGCGCGGACGGTCTCTCTGGCGATGATCTTGCTGCCGATAGCTGCCTGAATCGGAATCTCGAAGAGCTGTCTCGGAATCTCGTCCTTAAGCTTTTCGCACATCTTTCTTCCTCTCTCGTAGGCGCTGTCTGCGAATACGATGAAGGAAAGGGCATCGACCGTTTCCTTATTTACAAGGATATCCAGCTTAACAAGTTCGGAACGCATATAGCCCTTGAGCTCGTAATCAAATGATGCGTAGCCTCTTGAGCGGGACTTGAGTGCATCAAAGAAATCGTAGATGATCTCGTTTAACGGCAAATCGTACTTTAATACAGCACGATTCTCCTCGATATACTCCATACCAAGGTAAATACCTCTTCGCTCCTGACACAGATCCATGATCGCACCGATATACTCACTCGTTACCATGATCTCGGCGGAAACGACTGGTTCTTCCATGTGCTCGATCGCAGACGGATCCGGCATATTAGACGGATTGGTCAACTCGATCATGGTGCCATCTGTCTTATAAATATGGTAGACAACACCCGGTGCCGTGGTAACAAGGTCAAGGTTATACTCTCTTTCCAGACGTTCCTGAATGATCTCTAAGTGAAGAAGACCAAGGAAGCCGCAGCGAAAACCAAAGCCAAGTGCGATGGAGGTCTCTGGCTCGTACTGAAGGGACGCATCATTTAACTGAAGCTTTTCAAGCGCATCGCGAAGATCCGGATACTTTGCACCATCGGCCGGATACAGACCGCAATATACCATCGGATTGACCTTCTTGTAGCCTGGAAGCGGTTCATCTGCCGGATTGTCATTGTTTGTGATCGTGTCACCGACGCGGGTTTCACGCACATTTTTGATGCTGGCGGTGATGTAGCCAACCATACCGGCGGACAGCTCGCTGCACGCGATAAACTGGCCTGCACCAAAATAGCCAACCTCAACAACCTCTTCTACGGCCCCAGTTGCCATCATGCGGACGGTATCGCCCTTCTTGACGGTTCCCTCCATGATACGACAAAATACGATAACACCGCGGTAGGAATCGTACTTGGAGTCAAAGATTAGCGCCTTAAGCGGTGCGTTTGGATCGCCCTTTGGTGCTGGAATTTTGTGAACGATCTCCTCGAGAACAGCCTCGATATTGATTCCGTTCTTTGCGGAAATGCGCGGTGCATCCTGTGCCTCAATGCCGATGACATCCTCGATCTCAGCCGCTACGCGGTCCGGATCGGCGCTCGGCAGGTCAATCTTATTGATAACCGGGAAAACGTCCAGATCATGGTCTAATGCCAGATAGACGTTTGCCAGTGTCTGTGCCTCAATACCCTGTGCGGCATCGACTACTAAAATCGCGCCGTCACATGCGGCAAGGCTTCGTGATACTTCATAGTTAAAATCGACATGTCCAGGAGTATCAATTAAGTTGAAAATATACTCCTCTCCATCCTGGGCCTTATACATAGTACGCACAGCCTGGGACTTTATGGTTATGCCTCTCTCTCTTTCAAGATCCATATTGTCCAGAACCTGTTCCTGCATCTCTCTGCTGGTCAAAAGGCCTGTTTTTTCAATAATACGGTCTGCCAGTGTGGACTTTCCGTGGTCTATATGCGCAATAATACAGAAATTGCGAATCCTGCTCTGTTCTGATAACGACAATTTGTAACCCAACCTTTCATAAAACGTTCATAGAAACAAGCAGCAGCTGCCTTTGCAGCTGCTGCCTTATGATTTGCTTGTTGTGTCGGCTTATACCAGCGCAACAGTCTCTCTTGCGATTGCAAGCTCTTCATTTGTCGGAATAACGGCAACCTTAACCTTAGAAGCCGGAGTGGAGATCATGGTGTTCTCGCCTCTCTTCTTGTTTGCCTCATGGTCAACCTCGATGCCAAGATAAGTCAGACCGCTTAAGATCTTCTCTCTTGCATTTACGTCATTCTCACCAACACCTGCGGTAAATGCAATTGCATCTACACCGTTCATAGCAGCAACATAAGAACCGATATACTTGATTACGCGATAGATAAATGCCTCGTTTGCTGCCTTTGCTCTGTCATTTCCTTCGTTCTCAGCCTTTGTGATATCACGGAAGTCGCTGGAAACACCGGAGATACCCAGAACACCAGACTTCTTATTTAAGATGTTTAAAACCTCATCAACAGTCTTGTTCTCCTTGTTGCAGATATACTGAACAACAGCCGGATCCACATCACCACTTCTGGTACCCATGATCAGACCTTCCAGAGGAGTCAGACCCATACTGGTATCAACACACTTGCCACCGATGGATGCGGAGATACTTGCACCGTTTCCTAAATGGCAAACGATAACCTTGCAATTTTCCGGATCCAGATTTGCAAACTTGATGGTCTCCTTGGAAACGAAGCTGTGGCTGGTTCCGTGGAAGCCGTAACGACGGATGCCGTACTTTTCATAGTACTCATATGGAATTGCATACAGATATGCCTTTCTTGGCATGCTCTGTCCAAATGCGGTATCAAATACTGCTACCTGCGGTACGCCCGGCATAGCTGCCTCACATGCCTCAATACCAATCAGGTTTGCCGGATTGTGCAGAGGTCCGAGGTCGAAGCACTCTCTGATGACCTTCTTAACATCCTCATTTACAACGATGGAATCGCTGTATACCTGACCTGCGTGCAGAACGCGGTGGCCTACTGCGGAAATCTCCTTGATGTCTGCGATTACACCGTGATCCTTGTCGGTCAGTGCATCCAGAACCAGCTTTACAGCGATCTGATGATCCTTCATCGGAGACTCAACTACGTAGTCATCCTTTCCAGCCGGCTTATGAGTCAGCTTAGAGCCGTCAATACCAATTCTCTCGCAAAGTCCCTTTGCCAGTACCTCCTCTGTCTCAGAATCAATCAGCTGATACTTCAGAGAAGAACTGCCGCAGTTAATAACTAATACCTTCATAATTTATCTCCCATCTGCTGCCCATGCAGCGTTTGTATCGTTGCCGTCCGTAGGGCAGACTACCCCCCAGACCACAACAGGCTAATTCTATTCTACCGCTTTTCAAAAAAGTTGTAAAGTACAAAGTTGCCAGAAAGTTTACTGAATATTTGGATTCGCATAATAATAATCTGCTATATCCTGCTTCAGCCTATTCCATGCATCCTCATTTTCCACGTAATACAGTGGACAAGCCTTACCGTCACAGTCAAAATGACGAATGACGTGATCCGGTGTGAGGTTCTCCTGCTGTAAGAGCCATGCCGTCAACTTTACGAGTGTATTGTATGTAGTATCCGAAAACTTTCCGGTCTCGTCCGGATGACATACCTCAATGGAGATCGTATCTGGATTTCTGGAACGAACTGCATACGCCAACTCATTTAATGGAAGGCACTGTACCACTTCGCCCTCAAGACCGACAATTAGATGCGCACTCGCCTGTCTGCCAGCACCCTCTACTGCTGGGTTATCGAGTGAATCAAAATAGTCACGGTTTGCCTTTGCAGAGCTGCCCGGATTTGCCACATAGTGGATCGCAATATCGTGAACGGCATCAAGCGCAATCGCTGGTCTTGAAATCTCATTGATGTGGATCAGGTCAACTGTGATCCAGTCTGGAATTACAATGCCAGATGGGTCAATGACATTTCCGGCTGCTGCCGCATTGTCTGTATTTACCGTTGCTGCCACCGATGCTACGGCCTGATTTTCAACCGGCTGATTCTGCTCTGCTGGTGTTTCTACAACTGTTTCCGGCTGCTGCATCTGTGTCTGAATCGTTTCTGGTTGATCCTGATTTTCCTGCTCCTGCTGAGAAGTCACTACTCCGCCTGGCTCATTCGCAGCCTCAACAGACTGCATCATTGCTTCCTGCGAGGTCTGCGCTGGAAGCGTCTGCTGCGGCTTATTGTTCTTTTTATTGCTACAGGATTTAAAAAGAACGGCAACGGCAATAATGACAATCACAACAAGTACAATTGCTGCAATCACCCGCTGCTTTAATGCTCGAATCTGTTCCTGTCTGCGCTGCTCCTCGAGAAACTTCTTCTCGCGTAGAATGCGTTGCTCAATCTCAAAGGTGCCATCGGCCATCTTCGCCCGTCGCTCTGCATTTTTTCTCTGGTTTTCAAATGCTTTTTTGCGTTCTTGTTCAGTCATATACGAATACCTTTCAATGTTGCTAAGGATTAACCTTTGCTCAATACTGGAAAGAAAAACATTTACTTTTTTCTCATCCTATATTACAATAAGAATGCCGTGTTGTTTCTAAATTAACGCCGGCCGGATGGCCAAACGTATTATTTATTATATTCGAATTTGAATCATCTGTAAAGCATTTACTATTAAGTTAAATATTAAGATTTGTTTTCGATTTCCACGTTTTCTAAATTGTTATTTTTTAACTTTTAGTTTTTGGTTTTTCACTTTTGATTTTTAATTTAGTTTATTTTTTCAAAGGAGTACTGTTTATCATGAAAGACAAAATTATGAATTTTCCCCTAATCCGATGGGCTGTCAACCTGCGGATCTGCAAATGGGCTGCCAAAAATCCTGTTTTGTCGCGCTTTTGCAATTATGAAGTCATCAGCTATCTTGTCTGCGGTGTTCTTACCACCGTGATTAGCTATGTTAGCTACTTCGTAATCCGCATGTTTGCGGGAGTACTGGTCTCCCAGTGTATTTCCTGGGTGCTCGCCGTTGCATTTGCCTACGTCACCAACAAGATTTTTGTCTTCCTCTCGGATGACTGGTCCGCATCTGTCTTAAAGAAGGAATTGATTTCCTTTATCAGCTGTCGACTCTTTTCCTTCTTTACCGACACGGCCTTTATGGAGATCACGGTTACTCTGCTTGGCTGGAATGAACCGGCGATGAAACTGCTCTCCAATGTATTTGTTTTATTGATCAACTACGTTGGCAGCAAGCTTCTTGTTTTTAAGAATAAGTAGAAAACGCTCTTGAAAAAGAAATCACTATAAGAGTGACCAACAAATATTGATCAATAAGATACGAACCAATTCACATAATGATCAAAAAGCAATGCTATGATAGCTTAATGATGTGACATATTATATTGTGACATATTAATTAATAATAAGAAAGGATTCGCACGCTATGAATTTAAATTTTCAAAAACTTGCACCGAAAACGGCACATTCAAAGCGAACGTGGAAGGACTATCTGCCATATCTTTTGGCTTTCTTTATTCCAGTTCTTTCCATGATCATGATTTTCATCGGAAAGGAAATCTACCCGTTTGGCGACCGTTCTTTCCTTCGTACTGACCTCTATCATCAGTACGCACCATTTTTTCAAGAATTAAAAGACAAGCTCTCAAACGGTGAAAGCCTGTTTTACACATGGGATATCGGTTTGGGAACAAACTTTATGGCAATCTTTGCCTACTATTTGTCCAGCCCACTCAACTGGTTTTTATTCCTTTGTCCGAGCTCGCTTGTCATTGAGTTTATCACGTATGGCATCGTCTTAAAGATGGCGCTTTCAAGTCTTACCATGACCTGGTATTTAAATCGCCACAACCATACAAACAGCATCGCAGCTGCTTTCTTTGGTATCTTCTACGGATTAAGCGGTTACATGGCAGCTTACAGCTGGAATATCATGTGGCTGGACTGCATGTTCCTGTTGCCAGTGATTCTCCTTGGACTCGAGCGATTAATCAATGAGGACAAATGCTATCTATACTGCATCAGTCTCGGTCTTGCGATTCTTTCCAATTATTATATTGCAATCATGATCTGCATCACACTCGTCATTTACTTTGTGATCTGCATGATCTTGGCAAAGGGAGAGAATTTTAATTACCCAAAAAAGATTTTAACCTTTGGTCTGTTTTCTCTGCTGGCGGGTGGTCTGGCAGGCGTTGTTCTTCTTCCAGAAATCGCAGCGCTTTCCTACACGGCCTCTGGCAATTTCAGCTTTCCAAAGGATTGGTCCTCTTACTTTTCCATGTATGACATGATTGCGCGTCATCTGGTCAATGTAGAGGTTGAGATTGGTTTAAAGCACTGGCCAAACATCTATTGTGGCGTCGGCATTTTATTGTTTGTCCCACTGTACTTTATGAACACGAAGATTTCCTTCAAGGAAAAGATTTCTTATCTGTGCCTGATTATCTTCTTCTACTTAAGTTTCAGTACCAATGTGCTCAACTTTATCTGGCACGGTTTCCACTATCCGAACTCGCTTCCATGCCGCCAGTCCTTTATCTATATATTGTTTTTGCTGGCAATGGGCTATAAAGGCTTCCTTGACTTAAAGGATCGCCCAAAGAAACAGTATCTTGGCGTGCTGCTCGGTGTTGTCGCCTTTATCATTCTGGCTGAAAAGCTTGAGGACACCTACACCGGCACCGGTGACGGACAGTATTATCTGTTCTCTTCCTTCTATTTAAGTATTCTGTTTGTAATGCTGTATGGCATTTTGATTCATCTGTACCGCACAAAGGGCAAAAATTGGCGAATGCCGCTCGCAATTGTGACGCTTATCATCATCACTGTCGAGTCTACGATCAATATGTCTTACACCAGCGTTACAACTGTTGGAAGAACGACCTACAAAGAGTACGATGCCAACGTGCGTACACTGACCGCAGCGGCCGCTGCCGACGACGATACCGTATTCTACCGTACCGAGAAGGTCAATAACCGTACCAAAAACGACGGTGCATGGTTAGATTATCCATCTGCATCAATCTTCTCCTCCACGGCTTACGCGCATCTGACTTCCTTCTATAAGAAGATCGGTCTGGAGTCCTCGACAAACGCTTATGGCACCGCAGGTTCCACACCGGCCTCCAACATGCTCCTTGGCATCCGCTACTCGATCTACACCGATAACGATGCGAAACCGGAGGATACCGAGTTAAGAAGCTTTTACCAGAGCACCGACAATGTTGATCTGTATAAGAATACCTACGCACTGCCACTCGGTTTCCTCGTTTCCGATTCGCTGGAGCTGGATTGGGATCTGAATGCAGATGATCCAGGCGTCAACTGGAACAATCTGGTGCGTGCACTTGGCATCGACGATGACCTGTTTGTTCCGCTGACGGTGGACAACAATGGAACAACCAGCGTAAGCGTTACAACAACAGAGGGCGGTTACTACAGCTTCTACTCTGCAAAATCTGGTCCGTCCAAGCTTCGCATCAGCTATAATGGCACCTCAAAGACATTTGACAATTTGAGCCGCAGCTACTTTATGTCCTTTGATTATCAGACCGATGGCACCACCTTTAGCGTTACAAATGATGATTCATCCAGCACAACCATCATCAATCTGTCTGCATACCGTCTGAATGAGGATGTGTTACAGCAACTCTATGAGATTCTCGATGAGTCTCCAATGGAGGTTACCGCTTACACAAGCACAAGTGTAGATGCAACTATCACCGCTTCTGCAGACGGACGCGTCGTTACCACGATCCCGTATGACACCGGCTGGATCGTTACCGTCGACGGAAGTACCGTTGATATGACTGGATTTAAAGATACCTTTGTTTCCTTCGAGGTCTCCGAAGGTACTCATACCATTCATCTTGAGTACACGCCAGACGGCTTCTATCTGGGTCTTGCAATTACACTGATCTGCATTATCCTGCTGATCATGATTGTCGCACTGATCCATCTGTGGAAGAAAAACAAGGCTGATGAAGCAGCACTTAAGGCGCAGGAAGCTTCTGATCCATTGGAAACGGATACACCAGAAGCCACAGCATTAGCTGACACTGAAAATGGAGATGAAAGTAGCGCAGTCCATGAGGATATGGATGAGGCTGAGATCGATGAAACGGATGTCGATGAAGATGATGAAATAGATGAAGCTGCGGCCAACGATGACGATGAGGTAACAGATGTTGATGAGGTAACAGATGTTGATGTGGTAACAGATGTCGATGTGGTAACAGATGTCGATGTGGTAACAGATGTCGATGTGGTAACAGATATCGATGAGGTTGACGATGATGATGAGATCACCAATGAAGTCGACATTCATGAAGACGATGTTGATGAAAATGAGGATGATGAGACAAGCGATGACTCAGATGAAAAGGATGATGAGGATGGCTTCTTTGAGCTCGTCGGTCAAATCAAAAAGTCTGCTTTTTCTCGTTCGAACTTAGACAGCATCGAACTGGATCTGACCCGCAGCCGTCACAATTCATTAAAAGAAAACAGAAAAACAAAGGCAGCCCGCAAAAAAAGCTGCCGGAAAAGAGGAATGATTATGAAATTATGGGGTGGACGCTTCACCAAAGAGACAAATGAACTTGTAAACCGTTTTAACGCATCTCTTCCGTTTGACTGCCGCTTTTACGCACAGGATATCCGCGGCAGCATCGCTCATGTAACGATGCTTGCAAAGTCCAGCATCTTAACAAATGAGGAGCGCGATCAGATCATCGGTGGATTAAAAAGCATTCTTGCAGATATCGACAATGGCACACTGACCTTTGACGACGGCAGCGAGGATATCCACAGCTTCGTAGAGGCACACTTAATTGAGCGCATCGGCGATGCTGGAAAGAAGCTTCATACCGGACGAAGCAGAAATGATCAGGTTGCACTGGATATGAAACTCTACACCAGAGATGAACTTGATGAAACCGATGGCCTGTTAAAGACACTCCTTGAGGAGTTGCTGACTGTTATGAAGGACAATCTGGATACTTTTATGCCAGGTTTCACTCATCTGCAGAAGGCACAGCCGATCACACTTGCGCACCACTTTGGCGCTTACTTTGAGATGTTCCGCCGTGACCGCAGCCGTCTGGCTGACATCCGCCGCCGCATGAATACCTGCCCGCTCGGTGCAGGCGCCCTTGCCGGAACCACTTATCCGCTGGATCGCGAGTATACCGCTTCTCTTCTGGATTTTGACTGTGCAACCGTTAACAGCATGGATTCCGTTTCCGACCGCGATTATCTGATCGAATACCTGAATGCACTGGCAATCATCATGATGCATCTGTCCCGCTTCTGCGAAGAGATCATCACCTGGAATACAAATGAGTATCAGTTCGTTGATATTGACGATTCCTACAGCACTGGCTCTAGCATTATGCCACAAAAGAAAAATCCGGATATTGCTGAGCTGATCCGTGGAAAGACAGGACGTGTCTATGGCGCACTCACCTCTCTTTTAACCACTATGAAGGGTCTTCCGCTTGCCTACAACAAGGACATGCAGGAAGACAAGGAAATGGCCTTTGATGCCTTTGATACCGTTAAGGGCTGCATCAGCCTGTTTACTGGTATGATTGCTTCTATGACCTTCCGCAAGGATCGTATGGAGGCCAGCGCAAAGAATGGCTTCACCAACGCAACGGATGCCGCTGACTATCTGGTAAACCATGGTGTTGCCTTCCGTGACGCACACGGCATCGTTGGACAGCTTGTTTTAATGTGCATTGATAAGAATTGCTCTCTTGATGAACTTTCTCTGGACGATTACCGCTCCATCAGCCCAGTATTCGATGAAGATATCTATGAGGCCATCAGCATGAAGACTTGCGTAGAAAAGCGCCTGACAAAGGGTGCTCCAAGCCGTACTTCTATGGAAGCACAGATTGCATTCTGCGAGGACTATCTGAAAAATAATTGATCGAATAATTGATCTGCTTGAAGTGTTGAAAAATGCTTTCTCAATAAAAAAGATCCGATATTATACAAGAAGCCATGGGGGATTTGATGGTATACCCCATGGCTTCTTGCTTTATAACTTTCTTATCTCATTTTAGGAATCTGGCGCGGGAATCCTCTGGCATTCAATGGCCGAGTAGTTCACCGTAACGATTCTTCTTTATTCTTCTGGAAAGCATACAGCTGTCGCATAGACATCCAGATACTGTGTTCTTGCTGCGGTTATTAGATTCAGCGGTGTGATGCGGCACTGGTACACATCCTCTTTGCTCACGCCATCCTCTGCCAGACAAGTTGTAAAATTATGTAAAATCATATCTTGTCCGTCTTCCTGACCAATGTACATCACGACATGGCCTTTCATTACAAGAAGCGTTCCCGGTTTCATCGAATGAATCTGCTCAAGCTTTTCTTCCTGTGTCATGCCTTCTAACGATACAATTTCGGTTCCTGTCTGGGCCAACTCACTTGTATTTCTCGGAAGGATAATGCCAAAGCAGCGATAAATGGAATTCATTGTTGAAGAACAATCCATATCACCATTGGAGTCACCCCATCCATAGGCAGTGCCAATTAGCTTTCTTGCCTGATCCAATACATTCGCCTCTGTCAGTTCTAGGTATCCAAACTGAATACCTTCCTGTGTGGTCTGAACCTCTTTTACTGTCAGCAATCCATTTTCATCTGTCTGCGGAATGGACACCGTCAATGTTCCATCCTCATCCACGCTTGCCGGAAGCGCGGTGCCCATGCGAAGCGCTGTATCCGAAAGCGTAAGTGTTGCATCCGTCACCACTGCACGGTCTTCTGTCTGCCAAGCCTGTAACTCATCCAACGTACAGAATGCGATTCGACTTGTCTCAACCCATCCTCTATAATTTGTCGCCTGCACAAAGCTCCAGACACCATCTGCCGTCTGATGAACAACTGCAACTGGCTCTCCTGTTAGCAGCATACTCTCCTGAATGTAGTCAAATGCATTGGCATCAAGCGACTTGGCCGCTTTTCTCCATGTTGGAAATGCGCGTACTGCCACGTTTTGTGTGATCACACCATATGAAATTGAAATCGGATCTGAGATTCCATCCAGATTTCGTCTTGAAAGAATCTCATCCTGCTCTGCCTGTGTCACCTCTGCGCTATCCAGATACGGCCATTCACCATAGGTATAGCTCTCGATCCATGCACGCACCTCATCGGCTGTAACCGTCTCAAGTGTCGTCACATCGGTAACACCAGACTCTGGATTTGCCATCGTTGCCTTATTGATCTGCTGATACAACTCGGATGCCTCCTGATTTTCATTTTCATCTACACCCTGCGCCGATTCTTCATCTGCCGCTGAGCTGTCCTCTGAGGTATCGTTATTCTGCTTATCCTTTTCCTGTGCATCTGTCGAATTGTTTTCTTTCTTTGAATCGCTTGCTGCATCTGAGTTTGCTGCATCTGCACTTGCTGTTTCATCTGAATCCGTTTCATCTGCGGTCAGCGTCTGACTTTCTGACGAGGCTGCCGACGGCTTTGCCGCAAGTACCTCTGCCTTTTTTTGCAGTTCCATATTATTGACGGCATCAACAATACCAAGACCGTGTCCACTCTTTGATTCCCGGTGAATACTTCCCAGAACAGCCCATGATAAAACGCCGCCTAACAGTACGGTACAGACTGACATTCCGATAATAAGAGGCTTTAGGCCAAGGCCTCTTCTTTTCTTTTCCTGTTGTTCCTTCTGTCTCCTCTTCAATCTCCTTCGCCTCCAGTCTACAGAACCTATATATGCATTCATTTCTATCTGTATTATCGCTAGCATCTCTAACAAGCGCTAACGATTTGTTTTCGTTTTCCTGCAATTATAATAGCATTTTTCCCCTTTGATGTGTTTTAAGGATTTCTTACGATTTGCAGAAGTTTTTGTGAAAAGACACTCTTATTGTTTTTACTTTTGTATTTATAGTATTTGTTTCATTTTAAGTGATACTATCAGTTTCTTTACCAGATTCTTTGCAATTTATAGTATAGAAATTAGTCATCTTGATATCTTAAAGAATAGATCTTAACTCATAGATCCGAAGAACTAGGTCTGAAAAACTAGATTTTAACGCATGGATGAAAAAGATGAAAAAAGGGAAGAAACACAAGAAAAGGAAGAGAAACGATCATGTCTGAGATTACGGTAACCGTCGGAAAACGAATCCGAAAAGCAAGAAAAGCAAAACATCTGACGATGGAACAGCTTGCAGAACGCTGCGAACTTCATCCAGCCTACATCGGTCAACTGGAGCGTGGTGAAAAGAATGCCTCTTTGGCTACCATTGAAAAGATCGCATGTGCTCTTGAGCTTTCACTCGCAGAATTGCTTTCCAACAGCGATACGGTCACTGGAGCTGCAAAAAATATCCCAGCTGACTGTCGCAATATCATCTGCACACTTCCACCTCAGTCACATGAAAAGATCTATACGTTGCTTAAACAGATTATCAATCTGGATCGGTAAGCATTTTTTCTCGAACAACAAGATAATTACTACTTACAAAACATTCAAAGCATTTACTTGAATGACACGTAAGCGGCAGAAAAACATAAATTCACAAGGAGGAGGAGAACGAACTATGTCTGATATTGCTGAAGCGGTAGGAAAACGAATCTACGCGATCCGTGTCTCAAAGCATATGAGCCGTGACACTCTCGCTGAACGTTCCGGGCTTCATCCCACCTATATTGGCCAATTAGAACGCGGTGAAAAGAATGCGACACTAACGACTCTTGAAAGTGTATCGGTTGCGCTCAACGTACCACTTGAACGCTTTGTTGAATATATCACCCCAGGAAAAGCAGGCGAAGAAACCACTGCCAACCAGTGTTATAACCTGATCTTAGAGCAGACGCCACGCACACAGAAGCGTCTGTTTGCCATTGTACAAGACCTTGCCGCACTATATAAAATGAACTAACAAAAGCCATGGGCCCCATGGCTTGCTTGTTTTATTTCTTTGCGCGGTTGAAATACCACAGCGGCAATCCGATGCAGCAGATTCCACCGAAAATATTTCCAAGTGTTACCGGAACCAGATTCTTAAGTAAGAAGCTGCCCCAGTTTAACTGTGCTAACTGTGCCTCGGTGTAACCGTACAGTTCCATTGCCTTGTTTACATAATCTGGATTCATCTTGCAGAACAGACCTGCTGTTATGTAATACATGTTTGCAACGCAGTGCTCAAAACCAGCGGTAACAAACAGCATAATAACGAAGAAAGATACGAGCAGCTTACCGCTGATATCCTTTGCACAGATTGCCATCAAGACGGCTGCACATACCAGAATATTACACAGAATACCAGAAGTAAATGCCTTGCCAAATGGCAGCGTTGCCTTTCCATATGCGACCTTGATTGTGTACGCGCCAAGTCCACCTGCGGAATAATCCAGCTGACCACTGAAATAAATCAGTGCGGTAAAAACCAATGCACCCGCAAAATTTCCAAGAAATACGAGTACCAGTACGCGAATGCAGTCTGCAATGGAAATCTGCTTTCCCGCTACGCCGAGTGCCATCAGACAATCTCCGGTAAACAGCTCTGCTCCCAGTAAAATAACCATCATCAGTCCTACCGGGAATACAACTGCGGCGGTGAGTCTCGCCAATCCTACATTTGCTACCGAATGAGCCGCCACGCTGCTCGCTGCCGCGCCCATTCCAATCATCATTCCGGCTAGCATTGCTTTTCCAAACACCTTTCCTGCCGGTGTCGTTACTTTTGCTTTGCATCCCTGTGCATAGCTCTCTGTCGCTTCCTTTACAGATAAAAAGCCTTCCATCGTAAAATATCCACCTGTCTTTTTTTATTCCAGTCGGGTCTTTCAATGTTTTCAATATTTTCAACATTTTATTTTCAATATCTCAATATCTCATTTTCAATTCCCCGACAGCTTTTTTATTATATCACAACTTTTTTTGATTGAACAGCAAATTTTTAATGACAGATCCTTTTTAACTGTGCTATACTAAAGCGGACGTAAGAATGCAAGATGCCACACTGAAATGCTTGTTCCACGTTAAAGCAAGTGAAGTAAAATTGAAATGCTTCTTGAATCGAATCGTCTTGAAACGTCATGAAAATAGGTAGCTGCGCTCGTCGCAGACACAGAAAGGCATGGTTCTTTATATGCGTATTGTCATAAAAATCGGCACTTCTACCCTTGCACACCGCACGGGCCGGCTGAATATACGTCGTACCGAAGTGCTCTGCAAAGTAATCAGTGATTTGAAAAATGCAGGCCATGAGATTGTCATGGTCTCCTCCGGTGCCATCGGCATGGGTGCTGGAAAGCTTTCATTAAAGGAGCGACCATCGGATATGCCCACCAAGCAGGCGGCAGCAGCTGTCGGTCAGTGTGAGCTCATGTATACCTATGACAAGCTGTTTGGGGCTTACAATCACACCGTTGCACAGATTCTTCTAACGAGCGAGGACATCGAGCATGCAGACCGCCGCCAGAATGTAGAAAATACGATGGAGCGATTGCTTGCGCTTGGCGCCATTCCGGTCATTAACGAAAATGACACGATTTCCACCGCTGAGATTGTCATCGGCGATAACGACACCTTAAGCGCAATTGTTGCCATCACCGTCCACGCCGATCTGCTTGTACTGCTCTCCGATATTGACGGCCTGTTTACCGCCGACCCTCGCAAGGATCCGAATGCGACACTAATCGACACCGTTCCTGCTATTACGCCTGAGATCGAAGCGATGACCTCCGGTGCCGGAAGCAGTCTTGGCACAGGCGGCATGACAACGAAAATTCAAGCAGCGCGCATTGCAATAAAAAGCGGTATCGACATGGTGATTGCAAACGGTGCCGATCCGGTGATTCTGTATGACATCGCAGAAGGAAAACCGGTGGGAACCCGTTTTCTTGCGCAAAAGACTCAGAAAAATACAGATAACGAGACCACTACATCTGGGACAAAGGAGGCATAATAGGCTATGAAAGATACGCAAAGCATCTTAAAAGAAGCAAAAGCTGCTGTTTCGACACTCGCGCTCCTAAGCAGCGAAGAAAAAAATAAAGCACTTCTTGCGATGGCGGACGCACTCATTGCAGATACCGATGCGATTCTTTGTGAAAATGAAAAAGACATGGAAGCTGCTAAGGATTCCATCTCCGCTGTCATGCTGGATCGTCTGCGATTAGACGCCTCCCGCGTCCGCGCAATGGCGGACGGCATCCGCGCTGTTGCTACACTTCCAGACCCAGTCGGAACCATTCTTTCTGAGGAAACCCGTCCGAACGACCTGCGCATCCAAAAGGTTTCCGTTCCGATGGGCGTAATCGCAATCATCTATGAAAGTCGACCAAACGTCACATCGGATGCTGCTGCTCTCGCGTTAAAATCGGGCAATGTTTGTGTGCTGCGCGGCGGAAAAGAAGCCTTCCACAGCGCCTTTGCAATCGTTACCGCACTGCGAAAGGGCTTACGTGCCTGCGGCATCACCGAGCATGCCATCAATCTCATCGAGGACACCAGCCGTGCCAGCGCCAATGAGCTGATGCGTGCCGTTGGACTAGTGGATCTGTTGATTCCACGCGGCGGCGCTGGGCTGATTAAGGCTTGTGTAGAGCAGGCGCTAGTGCCTTGCATTCAGACTGGTACCGGTATCTGTCACATCTACGTGGACAAGGATGCCGATCTTTCGATGGCACTAAACATCGTGGAAAATGCCAAGATGAGCCGTCCTTCCGTGTGCAATGCGGCTGAAGTTTGCCTGGTACACCGCGACGTTGCGAAGGCATTTCTTCCTATATTAAAGGAGCGCCTGTGCGATCCTTCACGTCCGCATCCGGCTAGCCTTCGCCTCGATCCAGAGGCACGATCCATCATCGACGGCATTCCTGCGAGCGAGCAGGATTTTGACACGGAGTTTTTAGACTATATTCTTGCCGTACATATTGTGGGTGATGTGACAGAAGCGATCGACCACATCGCTACGCACTCGACTCATCACAGCGAGTCCATTGTCACACAAAATCCAGAAGCTGCTAAACTGTTTACCACGCTGGTGGACAGTGCCGCAGTCTACGTCAATGCCTCGACCCGCTTCACTGACGGCGGCGAATTTGGTCTTGGCTGCGAGATGGGCATCTCGACGCAAAAGCTTCACGCCAGAGGCCCGATGGGACTTCGTGAGCTGACCGCATACAAATATGTGATCACCGGAAACGGACAAGTCCGCGTCTGATCACGCATTACATCACACATTTCTTACTGATTCTAGGCACACGGTCTTGTTTCTCTGTATTTTGATTACCGATTCTTAGCGATATTTTAAATAGATCGTAACGAGATCGTGCTGCTTTAGATAACCAAATTCATTATCGTCTCCACGTATCGCGTGATAAAAGAATCAAAATCGGGAAAATCTCCAGTCGTCCTGCCAGCATATCAATGATCAGCATAATCTTTGACAATGGACTGTAGATGGAGAAATTGCAGGTTGGTCCGACCATCTCGAGACCCGGTCCGATGTTGTTAAAGCACGACAATACAGCTGAAAAGTTTGTTCCGACGGAAAAGCCGTCCAGCGAAACGACCAGAAAGCTAAACATGATAATCAACACATATGCGGCAAGATAGGCATTGGTATTTTCAAGCACCTTCTCGGATACGACCTGCTTGTTGCTGCGCACTGCCTGAATACGCTGTGGGCGAAGCAGCTTCTGAAGATTTCGGTGGAGACTTTTGAAAACAAGAAGCAGTCTTCCGCACTTAAATCCGCCGCCCGTACTTCCCGCACAGGCACCTACTACCATCAGGCAGAGCAAAATGGTCTTAGAAAAGCCCGGCCACAGATCAAAGTCCGTCGTTGCAAAGCCTGTCGTGGTGATAATACTTGCGACCTGAAAGAAGGCATGGCGTATGGTCTCCCCTAGTGTTCCATAAAAGCCTCTTAAGTTGATTACAATTAAGACAACACTTCCCAGTACCATTCCGATGTAAAGGCGAAGCTCTTCATCCTGATAGACATTTTTAAACTGCTTCATAATGAGCATGTAATAGCAGCTGAAATTGACACCAAACAGCAGCATAAATACCGTGCAGACGTTCTGAATATAGGGGCTGTAGCTTGCCATGCTGTCATTTTTTATACCAAATCCACCTGTTCCTGCTGTACCAAATGCGGTACATACTGCCTCCAGCACCGACATCTTTCCAATCATCAGGAAAATAAACGTAACAATTGTAAGCACGATATACAAAATATAAAGGATTCCGGCTGTGCTGCGAATTCGCGGAACCAGCTTTGCGACATTTGGGCCAGGGCTTTCTGCGCGAAGCAGGTGCATCGTAAAACCATCGTTTTGTCCACTGACCGGGACAACTGCAAGCAAAAATACCAGTACACCCATACCGCCTACCCAATGGCTAAAGCTTCTCCAATACAGCATACCATTGGAAAGACCTTCCACATTTGACAGAATCGATGCTCCCGTCGTCGTAAATCCAGATACAATCTCAAATAATGCATCCAGATAAGATGGAATCTCACGTGAAATCCAGAATGGAAGACAGCCAAGAAGGCTCATCACAATCCATGCCAAACCGACGCAGACCATACCCTCTCGCGCATAAAAGCCTCTTCTTGCCTTTCTTCCGAAAACCAAAAGCAGACCAGCTACTACAAATATCACTAGGATGCTCACCACAAAGCCCATGATTGCGAAACTGTCCTGACCGGCCAAGCTGATGATTAATGCTGGTACCATAAATGCCGCCTCCGCTAACAGAATGAGCGCAATCAGCCGCCCCATCATTTTATAATTCATAATCTTTCAAACTCCTTTGCAGACACTCTATCCACTTCTTCCCAATATCGCATTATTGTTCAAAAATATCGCCAAGCTGGTAGATGATATCGCTTCTAGTCGTGACAATGACAACGGTATCGCCCTCGCGGATCACAGATTCACCACCCGGAAGCTCGGTAACACCGCCATGTGTAATGCAGGCAACCAGAATGTTCTGCTTTACCTTCATACTCTTTAACGGACGGTCACAATATGGCATCTTCTCATTTACATGAAACTCAATTGCCTCTGCTTTTCCATCTGCAATGGAGTGAACGGATACCGCTGCTCCTGTCTGATTGTGCATCGCACGAATGTAACGCACGATACCATTACAGCAAAGATCCTTCGGCCAGATCGTACTTCCGATCGGCAGCTGATCAATCATGCTGCCATTTTCCATATGACCAAGCTTTGTGACAACCTGAGAAATGCCATGCTTTGTTCCATACAGAGAAATGATCATATTTAACTCGTCCATACCGGTCGCAGTGACAAGCGCATCGCAGCTGTCAAGATTTTCTCTTTTTAATACGAAGGTATTACTTGCATCGTCATTGATGATCTCCGTTCTCGGAAGAAGAGCCGCCAACTCTTCACAGCGCTTTGGATCCTTCTCGATCAAACGGACGGTCATTCCGTCTTTCTCGAGCTGCTGTGCCAAATAGAAGCTAACACGACCACCGCCGCAGATCATGACGTGATGTACTTTTTTCGTTATAATACCAAGATTATCAAGCAAAGTTGCCAGACTGTCTGTCGACGCGGTAACAAAGATTCGATCACCCTCTCGTAACACGAAACTTCCGTCTGGTGCTACGACATCTCCCTTTCTAAGAACGGCACAGACAAGGACACGACATTTAATAACTCGGTTTAACTCGCTCAGCGCTACGTTGCACAGACGACTCTTCTCATCCACACGAAGCTCAACAATCTCAACTCTGCCTTTGGCAAAGCTGTCTCTCTTTAAGAAACCTGGAAACTTTAACAGACGCTCAATCTCGATAGCAGCCTGTTTCTCTGGATTTACCGTCAAAGACAACGCGAAGGTCTTCTGCATCTTGTAGACCTGATCGGTGTAATCCGGGTTACAGATTCTTGCAATTGTGTGAATATTGGGATTGATTCCGTGTGCCGTCATACTGCACAGAAGATTCAACTCATCGGCGCCTGTCGTTGCAATTAAAAGGTCCGCATCGCGCACACCTGCCTGAAGCAGTGTCTCCATCGTGGCACAGTTTCCCATAACTGCCATTACATCATATTTTTCTACGTTGGCTTCCAACACCTGCTGCTTGACATCAATCAGCGTAACATCATAGCCTGAGGCGCTCAGCTGTCGGGTTAATGTGGAACCGACCTTTCCCACGCCCGCAATTATTATTTTCATCTCTATTTTTCACCTTTCATCAAAAAACATAGAATACGAACCTATGATAACACAAAAAAAAAAAAGTGCAACAACTATTCACCACATCTGATGGAAGTTTGCAAAGTACCACGATCCAGAAATTGAAAACGGCACCCCGAAGAGTGCCGCTCATAATTGTTATTCTTTCGTTGCTATTATTGAATTGCTGTTACTTAATTCCTACTGTTTGTTTTTCTTTTCATTCTTTACGGCAGATAGGTACAATAACCGATCGGCGTCTTAAAGAATACAGATGTTACGTTAATTCCTGTCTCCGGGGAACCTGCATGTACAATTGCGTCGTTTCCGATGTAGATCGCTACATGATTCGGATTGTTGTAGAATACCAGATCACCTGGACGCAACTGATCATAAGTGATCGCAGAACCATAGTTCATCTGAGACATGGAGTGATGCGGAAGGCTGACATTTGCCACTCTGCTGTATACCTGCATGGTAAAACCAGAGCAGTCTACCGAACCACCGATGGAAAGATCGGCGCCTCCATATACATAGTTGCACTGTCCTACCCAGCTTAACGCGTAGTCGACAATCGCATCACGAAGCGGTGTTGAGTTGTTGGATGGAGTTATAGTTTCCTCGACCGTGTTAGTGGTCTCTTCCGCTGTTGTCGTGGTGGTTGTCTCCTCGGCTGTTGTCGTGGTGGTTGTCTCCTCGGCTGTTGTCGTGGTGGTTGTTTCCTCGGCTGTTGTGGATGTTGTTGGCTCCTCTGAAGAAAATGGCTGCGTTTCTTCTGCTGTCGTAGAGGTTGGTTCTTCAACAGGTGCTGGCGTATCATCCGGTACTGGCTCCGATGAAGTTTCATCCGGCGATGTAGATGCCGGTGTCTCGGAAGATGGGGCAATTGTTGCCACATTTACCTCAAAGGAAGAAGAAAATCCCTGATAGTTTACGGTAATGACATTTGTACCTGCTGACAACATCATGCCTACCTGATCACAGCTCCAGCCCTCTGTTACGGTCTCAGTTGTACCATCGGTGTAGGTAACAACAATGTACAGTTCGCTTGCGCTGATGACTTCACCCTCAGTCTTACTGCTTCCTATGTAATAAGCCTCGATACTCTAAATGCTCTTTACTGTTTCCTGAGAAGTCGTAGCAGTTGTATCCTCTACAGTGGTGGAAGTCGTTTCTTCCGCTGTTGTCGTGGTTGTCTCCTCAACGGTTGTAGGTGTCGTTTCCTCTGCTGTCGTGGTGGTTGTTTCCTCTACAGTGGTGGAAGTCGTTTCCTCTGCTGTCGTGGTGGTTGTTTCCTCTACAGTGGTGGAAGTCGTTTCCTCTGCTGTCGTGGTGGTTGTTTCCTCTACAGTGGTGGAAGTCGTTTCCTCTGCTGTTGTGGTGGTTGTTTCCTCTACGGTTGTAGGTGTGGTTTCCTCTGCTGTTGTGGTGGTTGTTTCCTCTACGGTTGTGGAAGTCGTTTCCTCTGCTGTCGTGGTGGTTGTTTCCTCTACAGTGGTGGAAG
>CAVFYJ010000032.1:0-31165 GCA_963626545.1 Acetatifactor sp.
CTTACCTATCACTATAGTCGATTTCAACGAAGGTCAGAGTCTGGAATAGTTCTGACCTTTGAATAAAGCCGAACTTCACGGATTCAGGTTTATCTCTGGAACCGAACAGGAAATTTCACAGACGCTTGCGATTGCCTATCATTATCTGGCCATTATGAGCATCTGCCTGTCAATCCTTTACATTTCGCATGTAGTTCGTTCAACCTTGCAGGGCTTGGGCGATACATTAAGCCCGCTTTTATCCGGCGTGGCAGAATTTATCATGCGAACGGGCTGTGTGCTGCTTCTTCCAATCTGGCTGGGCGCAGAGGGGATTTTCTATGCGGAGGTGTTGGCATGGTCTGGAGCAGATCTTGTATTAATTCCAAGCTGTATCAGGGCGTTGAGACATCGCTTGGGCCGCTATTCTATCAAATTACGTTGACAAACTGTTTTTTCGGCGATATGCTTAGAAAAAAGCAAAGGAGACCGTATGGAGTATACTCAGTATAAGAAACTTGCAAACGTAACGCTTGGAAAACAGAAAGCAGATTTTGTTTTAAAGAATTTAAAGCTAGTGGACGTGTTTACCGGTGAAATTGTAGAATCAAATGTGGCAGTCAAAGATGGTCTGATTGCTGGTGTATCTAGAAGCTACCGTGGAAAAAAGGAGATTGATCTGGGTGGTCGATACCTGGCTCCTGGCTACATTGATGCGCATCTGCACTTAGAGTCCACAATGGTGACACCAAATGAGCTCGTTTGCACAGCTGCAAAGCATGGAACGACGACATTTATTGTCGATCCGCATGAGGCAGCAAATGTGAGCGGCGCGGCTGGCATTGATTATATTTTGAATCAGACGGAGAAATCACCGGCAAACGTCTATGTAATGATGCCATCTTGTGTGCCATCGACGAGTGTGGATGACAATGGATGCGTATTTTCTGCAAACGACATGTATCCGTATATGCGAAATCCAAGAGTGTTGGGCTTAGGAGAAGTAATGGATGATCCGGCTGTCATTCATGCAGAGGAGAGCATGTTTGTAAAGATGAATCTCTTTGAAGACCGGACAATTGACGGCCATGCACCGTATTTGCCGAACAAAGAGTTAAGCGCATATAAGATGGCTGGCGTGGACACGGATCATGAAGCGACGACCTTTGAATATGCATTGGAAGAGGTGCGTAGAGGACTGCATGTTCATATCCGTGAAGGCAGTGCGGCACATAATTTAAAGGATATTGTAGAAGGAATCGTGCGCACTGGAATTGATACGGAATATTTTTCCTTCTGTACGGACGATAAACATATCGAAGATATTTTAAGAGATGGTCACATTGACTACAGTGTAAAAATGGCAGTAAAGCTTGGACTCGATCCGATTCGCGCTATTAAAATGGCAACGATCAATACTGCAAAGTGCTATGGATTAAAGCATTTGGGCGCAATTTCGCCGGGATTTCAAGCAGATTTTGTGGTGCTTGACAATTTGACTGATTTAAATGTGACAGACGTATTTTATAAAGGAAAACGACTAAACGAGGATGCACCGATTCGAGTACGTCCTTGCAGTCGTGCGTTAAAGCATACCGTTCATCTGGACAAAGTCAAGTCCGAGAGCTTTGTTCTGCCAATTTCAAAGAAAAAGACACATGTGATTGAAATTCATGCAGCGCAGATTACGACAACAGATTTAACGGTTTTCCTTTCTCCTACATCAAACTTCGAACCGTCAGAAGGCTATTCGAAAATTGCAGCGGTCGAGCGTCATCACAATACGGGAATGATTGGCGTTGCTGTGGCAAAAGGATACGGAATTCGAAATGGTGCTGTGGCATCCTCTGTGTCACATGATTCGCATAATATTATTGTAATCGGAGATAATGATGCAGATATGGCGATTGCAGTCAATGAGATTATACGGACACAGGGCGGTTATACTGTTGTAGAAAATGGAAAAGTGTATGAGACATTGGCGCTGCCGATTATGGGCTTGATGAGTGATGCGGGCTTTGAAAACGTGGATGAGGCATTGCAGCGAATGATTCAAAAGGCACATCAAATGGGCGTGGCGTTTCAGGTTGATCCATTTGTGACACTTTCGTTTCTGGCACTTCCGGTAATACCGGAGCTTCGAATTACACCGAGAGGCATTTGTAAGATGACAGCGAAAGGACCGGTTATTTTATGATAAGTTAAGCATGTATTCAAATAAAGGAATACACAAACGCGCATGGCAACGCAAAATAAAGTAAAGTAAGGTGAAATTTCAACATGATTAAAGAATATGGCATCAAAGATTGGAACTCATTTATTCGGACAATTTATGAGATTGCAGATCATCAAGAATATCGAATGTGGTATCGCGGACAGGCCGATTATGAGTGGGGACTGATTCCATCGGTTCAGCGTCCGGAATATCATAAAAAGGGAAATGAGCAATATATGGCAACCAATTTTATGATTTATACAATGCGCTTAAATGGAGAGGCACCAGCACAGTATGACCGTTCGTCCTGGCTCTCGCTGATGCAGCATTATGGATTACCGACAAGACTCTTGGATTGGTCGGAATCGCCACTAGTAGCGCTTTATTTTGCGCTGAACAGCCAGATGGAAAAGGATGCAGCACTTTGGATTGTAAATCCAATGCGGTTAAATCAAAAGATGGGATATGGTAAGTATGTTCCACCGATGAATTATGGCGGAATCAATGACTATCTGGAAGGTGCCTTTGATGACAAAAGACCGCATACGGAAAAAATTATTGCCTGTCATGGAATCGGAAGTGATCTTCGAATGTATGTGCAGCAGTCCAATTTTACGATCCATGATACACAGCGCAGGCTCGATCAGATTCTTGACAAAGATCCGGGATGCAATTATTTGTATAAAATCCGAATTCCAGCACAGATAAAGCGTGAATTTGCAAAGGAACTGAATATATTAGGAATCCATGACAGCACGGTTTATCCAGATATGGAGCATGTGGCGGGAGAACAAAGACGGCTTTTTAAAGAAAGTGAGGAGTCGTGAAATGATGAAGAATGAAAAAAAGAAAAACGAAGAGAATCGAAACAATCCATTTTGGAATGCCAAACTTTCCATTGAGGAGCGATTGGACTGGCTGTTGGCCAATCTGACACTGGAAGAAAAGATAATGTGTATGGTCTCGACTGTGCCAGCATTGCCTCGTTTTGGAATCGATATGAGCTATGTAGGTGGCGAGGCTGCTCATGGTGTTGAGGCTCGAAATGACCAGAATGGGCGAAGCATACCAGAGCCAACGACCTCATTTCCACAGCCAATCGGTATGAGTGCCAGCTGGGACACCGAGCTGATAAAGAAGGCAGGTGAAGTGACAGGAACCGAGGCGAGAGTGCCCTGGCATCGTCATCCGGTTGGTGGATTAAGTCGTTGGGCGCCGACGGTTGATCTGGAGCGGGACCCGCGCTGGGGACGAAATGAGGAAGGCTATGGGGAAGACCCGGTGTTGACTGGCGCGATGGCAGGTGCATACAATAGAAGATGTCCGATCCAGTGCCAGTCGTGGAGGAAACCACGCGGGAAGCATTGGAATTTGGTGGAGGAGGGAAACTATTCGATTTTTGTGGGTCCCTCAAGCACAAATACACCGCTTGACGTAACCAGTTTGCAAACCAATCTATTCCGATATTACAGTGCCATTTGATAAACGCTGTTTTGTGTTGTCTGATTTGCCGATTCATTCAACCAAGTCAACCAGTCAGACAGTAAGCATCTGCATGACAGGGGATGTGAGTCTATGCTGCTTTTGGTTAAAATAATCGTTGGCCTTTTAAAGAGAAAGATGGGAAGGATTGTGAACGGGAACTTTTCAAAATAGAATCATATTCTAACAGTAGAAACTGTTTCATAAGGAGACGTTTATGGAGGCACTTATGGAACCGCTGCTTGATGTTCGCAGTCTTTCCTTTGACTATATATCGGCTGTCTCTAGCCTGAGTGTAATAGATGACATTTCCTTTCAGGCATTTGAAGGTGATTTTATCTCAGTTGTCGGACCGTCCGGTTGTGGAAAATCGACAATGCTTGATATTCTCGCAGGACTAATGCCAGCTTCCGCCGGACAGGTTTTCTTCTGCGGAGAACGAGTCACAAAGCCACGAAAGGAAATCGGATACATGCTGCAAAAGGACCATCTTTTTGAGTGGAGAACCATTCTTCGAAATGCAATGCTGGGACCAGAAATGCAGCACATTTCCCACAAAGAGAAAAAAAAGACCCAGAAAAAAGCAAATGACATGCTTACCCGCTATGAACTTGGTGCATTTGCCGGTGCCAAGCCATCTGAGCTTTCCGGTGGCATGCGTCAGCGAGCCGCACTGATCCGCACGCTAATTATGGAGCCAAAGCTTTTGCTGCTTGATGAGCCATTTTCAGCACTTGATTATCAGACAAGACTCACGGTCTGCAATGATATCTGCCAGATTATCCGAAAAAATAAAAAAACAGCCATTTTGGTGACGCATGATCTGGCAGAGGCCGTCAGTACAGGAAATCGTGTGCTGATACTTGGAAAACGCCCGTCAAAAATTGAGAAAGAACTTGTATTTGACAGCGACTTCGCAGCTCTTTCCCCGCTCGAGCGCAGGAGTCATCCGCTGTTTAATCCATATTTTCAGCAGCTTTGGGAGGCATTTGCCCATGAAAAATGAAAAAATCATCCGTATGCTTGCAAAAAAGCAAAAAAGAAACCGTCAGCTTTTGATGGCTGGACGGTTTCTAATTGGAATTTTATTTTTTGTCATCTGGGAACTTTGCGCCAGACTTGGCATCATAAACGATTTTATTTTCAGTAGTCCGTCGCGCGTTGTTCGCACAATTCAAGACTTTGCAAAGGATCAAACACTGTGGCTTCACATCTCAGTTACGCTTAGTGAAACGGCGTTGAGCTTTTTTTTGACAATGATAATAAGCCTGTCGGTTGCCCTTTTATTCTGGCGCTTTCGATGGATTTATCGACTGTTCGAACCCTACCTAATTTTACTAAACAGTCTGCCAAAATCTGCGTTGGCACCACTTCTGATTGTGTGGTTAGGCAATAAGCCGCGTACCATCATTGTTGTTGCAGTTTCGCTTGCTGTATTTGGTGCAATTCTCACGCTCTATCATGCGTTTGAATCCATTGACCCGGAAAAGCTGAAACTGATTCGAACATTAAACGGAAACCGAATTCACCTTGTCACAAAAGTGCTGCTGCCCAGTACGGTGCTTGTCTTTCTCAACAACATGAAGGTCAACATCGGACTGTGCTTGGTCGGCGTGATCATCGGTGAATTTTTAGCCGCGCGGGCAGGTCTGGGCTACCTAATCATTTACGGGAGCCAGACTTTTAAAATGGATTATGTAGTGACTGCAATCCTCATTTTATGTGCCGCTGCCATCTGCCTGTACGCATTGCTTACATGGGCAGAATCTGCTTATCGACGCTATTATTTAAAGAACGCCTCTGCAAACTGATCCATTGCAAGCTGGCTGGAGCGAGCCATCAGCTCACGGCTGGAGTGCATAGCAAGAATCGGGACACCAAGGTCAACGGTCATTGCCGGGATGGAGGTACTTAAGATGCTTCCAAGTGTTCCACCACCAACGGTATCGCCCTGGTTGACAAATTTTGTATGTGCAATATTTCCAGCACGGCAGATGCCCTCTACGATCGATACTGCATTTGTATCGGTTGCATATCTCTGGTTGTAGTTCATCTTAATGACAACGCCGCCTTCCATCGGGATCGGGTTGGTTGGGTCATTCTTCTCCGGATGGTTTGGATGAGTCGCATGAGCTACATCCAGTGATGCAGTCAGGCTGTTTAACATGACATCTAAGAATGCGCTGCGGCTCTTATCGGTAGCTGGTGTATTCAGATAAATCTTTTCCAGAATGGAAGACAGAATCACAGAGCCTGCACCCTGCTTAGAACTGGAACCGCACTCCTCGTTATCAAACAGAATAACCAGATTGCAGATATCGGAAAGTGCCTCGGTATCCATGATGGCATTCAGGCAGGACTGGCAGGATGTTAAGTTGTCCAGTCTCGGTGCAGATAAGAACTCATCATCAAAACCAGTAATTGCTGGCTCCTCACCGTTGCATAAAAACAGCTCGTAGTCTAAAATGTTGTCTGCCTCGATGCCAAGCTCTGCGGCGATTTTTCCAAGCAGCCATCCTTCGGTGCTTTCCCTTGCACCAATCAGAGAAACAACTGGCTCAAGGTCGGTCTGAACCTTCAGCTCAACACCTTTATTTACCTCGCGGTTCATGTGGATAGCAAGGTTTGGAATCACGGCAACTGGCTTCTTTGAGGAATACAGTACGGTCTTTGGATGAAACGGGTCATCGGTTGCAACGCAGATACGACCTGCAATTGTCAGCGGACGATCCAACCAGGTATTTAAGATCGGGCCGCCGTAACGCTCCACATTTAATGTGATGCAGCCTGATTTCTTTCGCTCTGGATTTGGCTTAATCATAAAGCATGGATTGTCGATATGGGATGTGATGATGCGAAATCCCTTAAAACCGGACTGCGGTACGCGAAATGCAGCGAGTGAACGGTCATAAATGGAAACATAATATGCTTTTCCTGGCTCAAGTGCGGTGGACTTTGCGAGTTCGACACGCTCAAAGCCTGCCTTTTCAAGCTGGCCGATGGCCTCCTTCATTGTATGATACGGTGACTGGGAGTGGCGAATCAGCTCAACCAGACGATTTGTAGATTCCTGTAACTCCATAAAGTTTTCCTTTCTGATACGGCTGTATATTTCAGATCTTCTTACAGATACATCCTGCAATTGGAATGCACATTGGAATGTGTATTGGAATATGTATTTGAAATAACAGCGATATCCCCAAGTAAGATTTTATCGGCGGCAGAACCGTGCAGTTTGCCGCTGCTGGACGTATCATATCATAAAATAGAACGAATGTCGAATGAATGTCTAATTATTGTTCAAAAAATAACAATCAAATGAGTCATTGACGAAAGAAAAAGCAAGTGCTATACTTTAGGGTAACAAAGTGATAAAGGAGGATGATATGTCTTTTTTTGATCAATTTTCAAAGGTAACAAAGGACTTTGGAAACAAGGCCCAGGAGATGACGAAGGATATCAAGGGCAAGCTTGAAGAACAGCAGGCTATTGCACGTCTGAATGCTCAGATTAGTGAGGAAAAAAATCAGATAAAAAATACATACACAGTGATTGGAGAAATGTATTACAATCAGCATAAAGATGATGCAGAGAACGAGATGGCAGTCCAGTTCCAAATGATTGCGGATGCGATGGAGAAGATTGCACAGTGCGAACAGCAGAAAAAAGAAATTAAAAATGAGAATACCTGTCCGAGCTGCGGAGCAGCAATCTCAAAGGAAGCACTGTATTGCCCAAACTGTGGAGCAAAGGTAGAAAGACCACAGCCAGAGCCGCAGGAAGAAGAGGCAGCAGAGGAGACAGCGGATACCGATGAGGAAACATCGACAGAAGCATTAGAGTCGATTAAAGTGGAAGATGATGAAGTTGAGTCTGATGAGACACCAGTAGAATCAGAGGAAGCAGCTGACAGCGAGGAAAATCCAGCTGACGAGTAATCAGTTCAAGCGATTAATTACTATTAGTTACTGTATAGTACATTACAAGTATATAGTACAATAGTACATTGCAAGTATCGTACAGTCAGCAGGATTTTTATATAAACAAAAGGATTATGAAAAAACAGAGAGGTAGAGGTGCACAGATGGAGCAGAAATTAAAGGTAGGCGTACTTGGCGCAACAGGAATGGTAGGACAGCGTTTTGTAACACTGTTGGAGAATCATCCGTGGTTTGAGTTGGCAGCAGTTGCAGCAAGCCCGAGATCCGCAGGAAAGACTTATGAGGAGGCTGTAGGCGGACGCTGGAAGATGAAAACACCGATGCCAGAAGCTGCAAAGAAGATGGTTGTATTAAATGTCAATCAGGTAGAGGAAGTTGCTGCACAGGTAGACTTCGTATTCAGTGCTGTTGACATGTCAAAGGATGAGATCCGTGCAATCGAGGAAGCATATGCAAAGGCAGAGGTTCCGGTTGTATCCAACAACAGCGCACACCGTTGGACACCGGATGTTCCGATGATGGTACCGGAGTTAAACCCGGAGCATGCAGAGGTCATTCCTTATCAGAAAAAGCGTCTTGGAACCAAGAGAGGATTTATCGCAGTAAAGCCAAACTGCTCAATCCAGAGCTACACACCGGCACTTCATGCGCTGCGTGAGTTTAAGCCAACACTCGTTGTTGCAACTACCTATCAGGCAATTTCCGGTGCAGGAAAGACCTTCAAGGATTGGCCGGAGATGATCGACAACGTAATTCCTTACATTGCAGGTGAGGAGGAGAAGAGTGAGCAGGAGCCACTTCGTATCTGGGGCAAGCTTGAGGATGGCGTGATTAAAAAGGCAGAAGGACCGTTAATCACAACTCAGTGTATCCGTGTTCCGGTTGAGGATGGTCATACCGCAGCTGTATTTGTAAACTTTGAGAAGAAGCCAACCAAGGAAGAGATCATTGATCGTTGGAACAACTTCAGTGGTGAGCCACAGAAGTTAAACCTTCCGAGTGCGCCGAAGCAGTTTATCCGTTACATGGAAGAGGACAACCGTCCGCAGGTACACTTAGATCGCGACTACGAGAACGGCATGGGCATCTCCTTAGGTCGTTTGAGAGAGGACAGCGCATTTGATTACAAGTTTGTTGGTCTTTCCCACAATACCCTTCGTGGTGCAGCAGGTGGTGCGGTGTTAATGGCAGAACTTCTGACCGCAAAGGGTTATATCACACCAAAGAACGCATAACACGCTACAGAAAGGGGAATAAAAGATAAAATGTCAGTTGTAAAAAAGTTTTATGGCTATACATCCGATCAGAAGGAGAGTTCCTCCTACACGATCACAAATAAAGCTGGTATGAAGGCAGTATTGCTGGATATCGGCGCTGTGATTGAGAGTCTGGTTGTGCCGGACAAGGATGGAAATCCGGTTGATGTTGTCTTAGGCTTTGGTGATCCAGCGCTTTATCTGGAGAACAATGGAAGCCTTGGCGCAGTCGTTGGTCGTCATGCAAATCGCATTGCCAATGCCACCTACACATTAAATGGAAAGACTTACCAGTTAGAGGCGAATAACGGACCGAACAACCTCCACAGCAATCCGGGCAGCTATTATAAGCGCCTGTGGGAAGCAACGGTTGGAGAGGATTCAGTTGCGTTTACACTGCATAGCCCAGATGGTGATCAGAATTATCCGGGCAACTTCACTGTTACGGTTACCTATACGTTGAGCGAGGAGAATGGTCTTTCTCTTACGTATGAGATGGAAAGCGACAAGGATACCTTAGCCAACTTGACCAATCATAGCTACTTCAATCTGGATGGTCACGACAGCGGTGATGTTCTTTCTCAGAAAGTATGGATCGATGCCGATGCGTATACGCCATCCGATGCGACACTGATTCCGACTGGCGAGTACAGAGATGTTGCTGGTACTCCGTTTGATTTCAGAACAGAAAAGACCATCGGACAGGATATCAACGCGGATGATGAGCAGCTGAAAAATGGAGGCGGCTACGATCATAACTTTGTTTTAAAGACCGATGGCAAGTTTGCAAAGGTTGCTTCTATGACCGGCGCAAAGAGCGGCATTGTGATGGATGTGTACACCGATATGCCTGGTATGCAGGTATATACCGCAAATGGTACCGAGATCGCATGCGGCAAGAATGGCAGCTCCTATAAGCCATTTTGTGGTGCTTGCTTTGAGACCCAGTTCTTCCCAGATTCCATTCACCATGAGAATTTCAAGAGCTGTGTATTAAAGGCAAACACAAAGTTTACGACCGTTACCGAATATCGTTTTCATACCGTGTAAGCGCGGCGAAAACGTATGGTATCTACCGTATTGATTGTATAAGTACAGTATAAATATGGTATAACAAGAACAAAACAAACGCATATGCAAGAAAGAGGCAGCAGCAAAAACTACTGCCTCTTGTTGCGTTTTGCGTGATTGAAATCTGATTTAAATTTTGTCAGAAAATAAGATCAGAAGACAAGAAAGGTTGATAAGGTTTTATTCATGGGGAAACAGTTGTTTATTGCCGAGAAGCCAAGTGTTGCGGCGGAGTTTGCCAAGGCGCTAAAGGTAAATGGCGGGCGAAAGGATGGCTATCTGGAATCGGACCAGTATGTGATTACCTGGTGCGTGGGTCATCTGATTACGATGTCCTATCCAGAGGTGTACGATCCGGCGTTAAAGAAATGGAGCTTAGCTACCATCCCATTTTTCCCAGATGAGTGGAAATATGAGGTAATTGGCTCTGTCAAAAAGCAGTTTACCATTGTAAAAGGTCTGCTCAATCGTCCGGATGTGGATACCATTTACATCTGTACGGACTCTGGACGCGAGGGAGAGTACATTTATCGTCTTGTTGACCAGATGGCAGGCGTCAAAGACAAAAAAAGGCTGAGAGTATGGATTGATTCTCAGACAGAAGAGGAAATTTTACGAGGAATCCGCGAGGCAAAGGACTGGAGCTATTACGACCATTTAAGCGATTCAGCGTACTTACGAGCAAAAGAAGACTATCTGATGGGTATTAATTTCTCCAGAGCGCTGACACTGAAATTTGGCCCATCGGTTGCTTCCTTTATGAATACCAAATGGTCCGTAATCTCCGTTGGACGTGTTATGACATGTGTTCTTGGTATGGTCGTTCGCAGAGAGCGTGAGATTCGAAATTTCGTAAAGACGCCATTTTATCGCGTGATTTTGTCGCTTCCGGTGACCGATGGTGAAAACAAAGGAATTCTCGAATCCGAGTGGCGTGCAGTGGAAGGCTCCAAGTATTTTCAGTCGCCAAAGCTTTATAAGGAAAATGGTTTTTTAAAGCGCGAGAGTGCCGAAGAATTGATTCGTTATCTGGAAGCGCCCGAAGCAAATGCGGCCTGTACCTTAATCAAGATCGAAAAGAAAAAAGAACAGAAGCAGCCTCCTCTTTTATTTAATCTGGCGGAGCTGCAAAATACCTGTTCCAGACGTTTTAAGATCAGCCCAGATGAGACACTGAAAATTGTTCAGGAGCTATACGAGAAAAAGATGGTGACCTATCCAAGAACCGATGCGCGTGTGCTTTCCACGGCTGTTGCAAAGGAAATTTATAAGAATATCCGCGGTCTGTGTAATTTCGGCCCGGTTGGTGGTTTTGCACAAGAGGTGCTGTCAGCGGATGCGTGGAAAACGATTGAAAAAACGCGCTACACAAACGATAAGCAAATCACCGATCACTATGCGATCATCCCGACTGGACAGGGACTTGGCGCATATGATAAGTTGTCTGGTGTGGCAAAGGGCGTGTATGAAACGGTTTGCCGCCGCTTTTTAAGCATTTTTTATGGACCGGCTGTCTATCGCAAGTATTCGCTGGAATTTCAGGTAAAGACCGAGCATTTCTTTACGTCTTATCGTATGCTCGAGGACGAGGGCTATTTAAAGGTGACTGGTGTGCCGCAGGAGACGAGTGCACAAAAAGATGGCAAGGAGGCAGAGGAAGAATTTGCCGTAGATCAAAAATCCTTTCTAAGCGGTATTCTTGCTGGGCTGAAAAAAGGAATGTTGTTTGATCATCCGGCGTATGCGGTAAAAGAGGGCGAGACATCGCCGCCGAAGCGCTACAATTCCGGTTCACTGATTCTGGCAATGGAAAATGCTGGACAGCTAATCGAGGACGATGAGCTTCGCGCCCAGATTAAGGGAAGTGGTATCGGAACGAGTGCTACGCGAGCCGAGATTTTAAAGAAGCTTGTGACGATCAATTACTTGTCACTGAATGCCAAGACACAGATCATTAAGCCGCAAAAGCTTGGTGAGGCTGTGTATGAGGTTGTGGCAGTATCCATCCGACAACTGCTCAATCCAGAGTTGACTGCCAGCTGGGAAAAGGGACTGACGTATGTTTCTGAGGGTACGATTACCTCACAGGAATATATGGATAAGCTGCAGGCATTTGTTGCCAGAAGAACGCAGGGTGTGAAGCAGGTGACAAATCCGAGTGCGATTCGAGGGAATTTTGCGGGCTTCGCACCGTTTTATGAGACGAAGAAATAAAAAACACAGTTGCACAACGGTGTAAGATCATGTAAACTAAGAATAACATGCAGTTGTGCAACTTTATCATGGAAATAGTATGCTACAGGCTGCGGAAAGGTAGGAGTAAACGATATGGATTCAATTAAAGTATCTGCACTTTATAACACAGAGGAGACAATTGCAAAGGAGCTTTTTAAGACGGATTGCTATCCGTGGGAGCTGCTGCCAAAGATTAAGGAATTTATCCTTCAGCTTGGCTCGACACTTCCAAAGGATCGCTTCGAGGAGATCGCAGAGCATGTGTGGGTAGCAAAGTCTGCTACCGTGGCACCGACCGCATCCATTACTGGCCCGTGCATCATTGACGAAGAGGCAGAGGTTCGTCACTGTGCGTTCATCCGTGGAAACGCGATTGTCGGAAAGCATAGCGTAGTCGGCAACTCCACCGAGCTGAAGAATGTAATTTTATTTAATAATGTACAGGTTCCGCATTACAATTATGTAGGTGATTCTATTTTAGGCTATAAGTCTCATATGGGAGCTGGTTCCATTACATCCAACGTTAAGTCCGATAAGAAGCTTGTCGTTGTAAAGTCCGCAGAGGGACCGATTGAGACGGGTTTAAAGAAATTTGGTGCGATGCTAGGTGATCATGTCGAGGTTGGCTGCGGCAGTGTCCTTAACCCAGGTACCATTATTGGCTCGAACAGCAATATCTATCCGCTTTCCTCTGTTAGAGGAATTGTTCCCGCCGGAAGTATTTACAAGCACGCCGGTGAAGTAGTCACAAAGCAGGTGGAAGAGTGATTCATTTTCGAAAAAAGAAAAATGAGGAAAATCAGGTTAAGCAAGAAGAACAAATAAAAGAAGAAAGCCCAGTAACGCAGGAAGAAACGACAAAAGAGGAAACACAAGAGACGCAGGAAAATCCAGTAGAACAGGAGAAGCCGGTACAATCGGAAAATCCAGAGTTTCAGGAAAAAAAAGAAAGTACAGCGAAAAAGAAAAAACGACTTGGCATCATTCAGTCAATTTTAAATCCGATTGGCTTTGCTAAGAAGCTGTATGATGATGATCAAGTCATGACAAATGCAGCGACGATCACGCTCTTTATGGTCATGTCGCTGTTCCCAATGCTAATGATTTTGCTCTGGCTGATGTCACGCATGATGCTGTCGCCAGATGTACTGTTGAAGATTGCCGCCTCTGTTTTGCCGCAGGAGATGATGGAACTGGTAGAGAGTATTGTGACAGACCTGTACGAGAAATCGCTTAGTGTGTCCGCATTGTCGATCACCGTTATCATGGCATTGTGGTCGTCCTCGACGGGAATTTCATTTCTGGTAACAGGGCTAAACCGCGTCTACAAGAGAGAGGAGCAGCGAAACTGGTTTGTCCATCGCGCACTGTGTCTCTTATACACTGGAATTTTCCTCCTGATCATCTTGCTTGTCATGGTATTTCTGGTATACGGCAGCAAATTCCGTGTCTTTCTGGTTTCGATGTGGCCGGTGCTTGAAAATTGGACGATCCTGATTACAATTTTGCAGAATGGTATCGTCATTGGCGGCATGATTTTGTTCTTTCTTGCTGTCTACAATATCTTTCCGCAGAAGCGCCTTCCGTATCGTAAGCAGATGCCGGGTGCGATTACAGCAACGATTGGATGGTATAGCTTTTCTGCGATCTATGCGATCTACATCCGCAACAGCAAGAACCTCGCATTCATGTATGGAAGTCTTGCGTTGATCATCGTATTCCTTGTCTGGATGTATGTCTGCATGAATATTGTGCTGATCGGCGGTGAGATTAATTTCTTATACAACAACCGTTATTACTACAAATTGTATTTGCTGACCGAAAAACAGATCGACATTCAGGAGTATTTTATGCATGCAAAGCGGGAGGCAGAGACGGAACGTGAATTGCAGGCTGAGCCGGAAACGGTCGACGAGGAAGAGAATAACCGAGAGTGGGAACAGACGGAAGTGGAAAGTAAGGAAGAAACTGTACAGATACCTGAAGCGGAATCTGAGTTAAAGCCGGGGCTTGATCAAACACAAGAGACACTACAAATATCAGAATCGGAACCTGTCGCTGAATCGACATTGGAATCAGAACCCGAACCGACAACAGATTTTGAACAGCCATCTGTCTCTGAAACAACACCGGAAGTCGAATCAGATTCTTCAAAAATCCCGTTCTGGAAGCGAAAATACGTCAAGCACAAAAAGAAAAGTTCTGAACAGGAATAAAACTCTATTCTATGCACTCCAGTAGCTCATTTTGGCTGCTTGGGTGCATTTTTCTGCTGTATTTTCACGAAACAAGAGAACAAAACCAATCTTTACTAGAGCAAAAAGTAAACTTTATGAAAAAACAACAAAATAAATCAAGTATTTTTATACAAAAAGATATCGCATTTTCTGAGAAATATGGTATAATTTGATTGTATGCTAAGTGAAAGAGGGGATTTATATCATGGCAAAAGAAATGATTGCAATGCTGCTTGCGGGCGGACAGGGATCGCGTCTGTACGCACTGACACAGAAGCTTGCAAAACCAGCAGTACCATTCGGCGGTAAGTATCGTATCATCGACTTCCCGCTGTCAAATTGTGTGAACTCAGGTATTGATACCGTAGGTATTCTCACACAGTATCAGCCGTTAGTATTAAACGAATATATTGGAAATGGACAGCCTTGGGATTTGGATCGTCTGCATGGCGGCGTTCACGTTCTTCCGCCGTATCAGCAGGCATCTGGTTCTGATTGGTACAAGGGTACCGCAAACGCGATTTATCAGAACATTTCCTTTATCGAGCGTTACAATCCGCAGTATGTTATCATCCTTTCTGGTGATCAGATCTGCAAGCAGGACTACAGCGATTTCCTTCGTTTCCACAAGGAAAAGGGCGCAGAGTTCAGCGTGGCTGTTATGGAAGTTCCGTGGGATGAGGCATCTCGTTTTGGTCTGATGGTAGCAGACGATGACTGCCGTATTACTGAGTTCCAAGAGAAGCCGAAGAATCCAAAGTCCAATTTGGCTTCTATGGGTATTTATATTTTCAACTGGGATATCTTAAAGAAATATCTGGTCGAGGACGAGGCAGATCCGAATTCTCAGAACGACTTCGGAAACAACATTATCCCGAACCTGCTTCGTGACGGACGCAAGATGTATGCATACCGTTTTGACGGATATTGGAAGGATGTCGGAACCATTTCTTCTCTGTGGGAAGCAAATATGGAGGTTCTGGATCCAGAGCATAGTGGTATTAACCTGTTTGATGAGAATTGGAAGATCTACAGCCGTAACAGCGGAAAGACCGGACATCGTATCGGTGCAGACGCAGTGGTTGAGAATTCTATGATTACTGATGGATGTCGTATCCATGGTACCGTTAAGCACTCCATCCTTTTTGCAGGCGTTCAGGTAGAGCCGGGTGCGGTTGTTGAGGACGCAGTTGTTATGGGCGGCACTGTTATTAAGGCAGGCGCACAGGTAAGACACTGTATCATCGCAGAAAACGTTGTGATCGGCGAGAATGCAGTTGTAGGAGAGGCCCTTTCAGAGGGCGGCAAGGGTGTTGCAACGATCGGTGCAGGTGTCTATGTTGGCGACAATGCAAAGATTGGTTCAAACGCAATGGTCAGTGAGAATGTAAAGGGTGGTGAAGAACAATGGTAAAATCAAATGTAAACGCGCTGGGAATTATCTTCCCGAACAGTTATGATAATATGGTTCCAGAGCTGGTGACAGAGCGTCTGATGGCTTCCATTCCCTTTGCAGGACGTTACCGCATGATCGACTTTATCCTGTCGAGCATGGTAAGCAGCGGAATTGATAACATTTCCGTGTTAGTCCGCAAGAACTACCATTCTTTAATGGATCATCTTGGCTCTGGTCGTGAGTGGGATTTAAGCCGCAAGAACGGTGGTTTAAATATCATTCCGCCATTCGCTGAGAAGACCGTAAAGATGTACAATGGACGTGTTGAGGCACTTGCAAGTATTCTTGGACTTCTGCGTGACCAGAAGGAAGAGTATGTTGTTATGTCCGATGCCAACATTGCCGTAAACTTTGATTTTAGTGATATGCTGCGCGCGCATATTGAGAGCGGTGCTGATGTAACAGTAGCGTACAAGGAAGAGGACCTGGCAGAGAGCTTAAAGAATCCAGATATCATGAAGGATGATTTCTTCTATACACTGGCAATCGAAGATGGCAATGTAAAGAAGATTTATATTAACTCCGAGGAGTCCGGCCCACAGAATCTCTCCATGAATATCTACATCTTAAAGAGAGAACTGTTAATCGATCTGATTCATACCGCTTTCGTTCGTGGCTATGTTTACTTCGAGCGTGACATCCTGGCTCAGAGACTTGACAAGCTGAATGTAAAGGCATATCGTTTCGATGGCTATTTAGCAAGAATCACCGATATGAAGAGCTACTTTGATGAGAACATGAAGCTGCTTGAGGATGAGAATCTGGATGCACTGTTCGCACCGAATCCGATCTACACAAAGATTCGTGATGACAACCCGACACGCTATATCAATGGCTCCAAGGCAAAGAATGTCATGGCAGCCGATGGTTGTATCATCGAGGGCGAGGTTGAGAATTGTATCCTCTTTAGAGGTGTAAAGATTGCAAAGGGCGCAAAGGTAAAGAATTGTGTACTGATGCAGGACACCGTAGTTGGCGAGGGTTCCAACCTTGAGTATGTCATTACCGATAAGAACGTAACCATTTCTCCAAACAAAGAGATCAAGGGTACCGATACTTTCCCGGTATATGCGGCTAAGTTCCAGAAGATCTGAGACTAAGTTCCTCTGAGACTAAGTTTCAGAAAGTCTCGGAAAGTCAAAGATAACGAGAGAAAGTCAAAGATAATCAAAAATAGTCAAAGATAATTTATTAGAGGAGTGCCTGATCAATTCGAATCAGCGCTCCTCTTTTTTCAGAAAACCACTTGTAGGATCTTTTGAATTTTGGTATGATAGTAAAATGTGGAGAAATCAGCTGTTTTTTCAGTTGGCTTACCTTATAGATACAGGCCTACGGGCCGGGAGGTTACATTTATGAAACATGCCCATCAGATCAAATCGGTGGCGCCGGGCTCGATTGCAGAGGAACTGGAGTTAGAGCCGGGTGATAAGATCCTACAGATCAACGGCGAAGATATCGAGGATGTCCTTGATTATCGTTTTTATATTCAGAATGAAGAAATTGATATGGTCGTCCAGAAAAAGGACGGCACAGAAGTGGAATGGGAGTTTGACAAGGACTTCTATGAGGATCTTGGCATCGAGTTTGAGAGTGGTTTGATGTCCGATTACCGTTCCTGTACCAACAAGTGTATTTTCTGCTTTATTGACCAGATGCCGCCGGGAATGCGCGAGACCCTTTATTTTAAGGATGATGATGCGAGATTGTCTTTCCTTCAGGGAAATTATATTACCTTGACCAATATGAAGGAGCACGATCTTTCACGTATTATTAAATATCATCTGTCTCCGATCAACATTTCCGTCCAGACGACAAACCCGGAGCTTCGTGTGAAGATGCTTCACAATCGTTTCGCTGGAAAGATTATGGATACCTTAACTCGCCTGCGCGATGCGGACATTGAGATGAATGGTCAGATCGTTTTGTGTAAGGGCGTAAATGATGGCACCGAGTTAGAGCGCTCCATCCGCGACTTAGCAGGGTTGTATCCGCAGATGCAGAGCATGTCTGTTGTTCCAGTTGGATTAAGCAAGTACCGCGAGGGATTGTATCCGCTTGAGCCGTTAACAAAAGAAGATGCGGCAAATGCGCTTGATATCATCGAGAAATTCCAGAGTGATATGTATGAGCGCTTTGGCACGCACTTTGTCCACGCAAGCGATGAGTTTTATTTGCTTGCCGAGCGCCCTCTGCCACCGGAAGACAATTATGACGGCTATGTGCAGCTCGAAAATGGTGTCGGTATGCTGCGTCTTTTAATCGAAGAGACTGACTATGCATTAGAGCCACTTGAAGGAGATGACCGTGTTCATGAGTTATCCCTTGCCACCGGAAAGTTGGCTTATCCATTCCTTCGGGATATTGCAGCCAAGGTTCATGAGAAGTTTCCAAATGTGAACATTACCGTCTATGAGATTGTAAATGACTTCTTCGGCCATGGTGTCACCGTGTCTGGTCTGATCACAGGACAGGATTTGATCAAGCAGCTTACCGGCAAGCCACTCGGCGAGGTACTTTTGCTTCCGGCAAACATGTTTCGAAGCAACGAAGAGGTATTTTTGGACGATCTGACAAAGCAGGATGTCGAAAATGCTTTACAAGTTCCGATAAATATTGTAAAATCAGACGGGCAAGATCTGATTCGTGCAATGTTAATGGAAGAAAGTGAAGAGTCTGAGCAGCTTCATTCTCCGTATGAGCTGTAATTAGTTTTTGCTGCTCCAATTTAGAAATAAATATAATTAAGAGAGAGAGACGAATATGAGTAAACCGATAGTTGCCATCGTAGGCCGCCCAAATGTTGGAAAGTCTACGCTGTTTAATGTAATCGCTGGTGATTCCATCGCCATCGTAAAAGATACTCCGGGTGTTACAAGAGACCGTATCTATGCGGACTGTACCTGGTTAAATTACAATTTTACCCTAATTGATACCGGTGGTATCGAGCCAGATTCAAGTGATGTAATCCTGTCCCAGATGAGAGATCAGGCGCAGATCGCGATCGACACCGCAGATGTCATCATTTTCCTTGTCGATGTAAAGCAGGGACTGACCGATGCAGACGGCAAGGTAGCCGATATGCTTCGCCGTAGTCGAAAGCCAGTTGTTCTCTGTGTTAATAAGGTCGATTCCTTCAAGAAGATGGAGGCCGATGTTTACGAGTTCTATAACCTTGGAATTGGCGATCCGATTCCGGTATCCGCTGCAAACCATCAGGGTGTTGGCGATCTTCTTGAGGCTGTCAGCGATCACTTTAAGAAGGATGGCGCAGCGACAGAGGATGATGACCGTCCGCGTATCGCAATCGTAGGCCGCCCGAACGTAGGAAAGTCCTCTATTGTAAACCGTCTGGTTGGTGAGAAGCGCGTGATTGTATCTGACGTTGCCGGTACCACTCGTGACGCGATTGATACGCCACTTAAGAGAAATGGACGTGAGTATGTTTTAATTGATACAGCTGGTCTTCGCCGCAAGAGCAAGATTCATGAGGATCTGGAGCGCTACAGTATTATTCGTACCGTTACCGCCGTTGAGCGTGCCGACGTAGTCGTTATGGTAATCGATGCGGCAGAGGGCGTTGCCGAGCAGGATGCCAAGATTGCCGGTATCGCACATGAGCGCGGCAAGGGTGTCATCATCGCAGTCAATAAGTGGGATGCCGTTCAGAAGGATGACAAGACCATCTACAAGATGACCGAGAAGATCAAGCAGACCGTAGCGTACATGCCGTATGCCGAGTTTGTATTCGTCTCTGCAAAGACTGGACAGCGCTTAGACAAGCTGTTTGAGTTAATTGATATGATCATCGAGAATCAGTCCATGCGTATCGCAACTGGTGTCCTTAACGAAATTTTGGCAGAGGCCGTTGCCATGCAGCAGCCGCCGTCTGACAAGGGTCGTCGTCTGAAGGTCTTCTACATGACGCAGATTTCCGTAAAGCCGCCGACATTTGTTATCTTTGTAAATGATAAAAAACTGATGCATTATTCCTACACCAGATACATTGAGAATCAGATTCGTAATGCGTTTGGCTTCAGAGGTACCCCGCTTCGCTTCATTATCCGCGAGAGAAAGGAAGACAAGTGATGATACGTGTATTATTGCTGGTGATCGGATACTGTCTAGGCATGATCCAGACAGGCTATCTGTACGGACGGATGAAGGGAATCGACATCCGAAAGGAAGGAAGCGGAAACTCAGGCGCGACGAATTCACTTCGCGTTTTTGGCAAAAAAGCAGGTCTGATTGTGTTTGTCGTGGATCTGTGTAAGTGTTTGATTCCATGTCTGATTGTAAAGGCATGGGCTGTATCGAGCGGACAGCAGTATATGGAAGACATCTATATGCTGTATCTGGCATTCGGTGTTATTTTGGGACACAACTATCCATGCTACTTGAATTTCAAGGGCGGAAAGGGAATCTCCAGTACATCCGGCTTCATCTTAGCATTTGACCTTCGTATTTCCGCTGTATGTCTGGCCGCATTCATTGCGATTGTGTACGCGACACGCTACGTATCACTCGGCTCTCTGACCGTTGTTTCCATCTGCTTCGTGATGGGTGTCATCTTCGGCGTAAACGGAATGCTCTCCGTACAGCCGGCACAGATGGCCGAGTTTATCATTTTGCTTGCCCTGATTACCATTCAGGCGTACATTCGTCACAGAGCAAATATCAAGCGTCTGTTAAGTGGTACCGAAAACAAGATCGGCGCAAAGAAGAACTAAGATCGTTCACGGTTCGCCCATTCATAAAAATGAACTGAAATGAACCGTAATGAAGATAAAAGAGAAATGAAGACAAGGGAAAGGAAGGTTTTGGTTATGGCAAAAGTCAGCATTATAGGAACGGGAACATGGGGCATTGCCTTAGGAATGGTGCTGGCGCAGAATGGCCATGAGGTTACGGCATGGTCTGCGCTGCCAAAGGAAATTGAAGCGCTCAAGGAAAGCTATACATGCAAGAATCTCCCGGGCGTTCAGATTCCGAGAAGCATTGTATTTACCGCAAACTTAGAAGAGGCATGTGCCGATAAGGAGATGCTTGTGCTTTCAGTTCCTTCGGTATTCACCAGAGGAGTGGCAAGACAGATGAAGCCCTTTATCAAGGAGGGACAGCTGATTGTCAGCGTGGCAAAGGGCATTGAGGAGGCAACGTTAATGACAATGTCCCAGCAGATCGAGGAGGAACTTCCGATGACAAACGTCGCAGTTCTTTCTGGTCCGAGCCATGCAGAGGAGGTCAGCCGCGGAATTCCGACAACCGTTGTCGCAGGAGCAAAGGACAGACAGACGGCAGAGCATATCCAAAACCTGTTTATGTCCGCTGTTTTTCGTGTATACACAAGTCCGGACATTCTTGGCATCGAGCTTGGTGGTGCACTCAAAAACGTCATTGCGCTTGCAGCAGGTGTCAGCGATGGTCTTGGTTGCGGTGACAACACAAAGGCAGCGCTGATGACAAGAGGAATCGCTGAGATTACAAGACTTGGCGTTGCCATGGGCGGTCGTCCGGAGACCTTTTCAGGACTTTCCGGTATCGGTGATCTGATTGTCACCTGCACCAGTATGCACAGCAGAAATCGCAGAGCCGGTATTTTAATCGGTCAGGGAAAGACCATGAAAGAGGCTATGGATGAGGTGCAGATGGTGGTAGAAGGTGTTTACTCTGCAAAGGCCGCACTTGCACTCAGCAAAAAGTACAACATTTCCATGCCGCTTGTTCAGGAGACAAACCTTGTACTGTTCGAGGGCAAATCAGCAGTCGATGCACTCAAAGATCTGATGCTTCGCGATAAGACCATCGAGAGTGAGAATCTGCTGTGGGAACATAAGTGATCGCTAGGTTATGAATGAATACGCCCACTTGGCAAAGTGACTTTGTCGACGGACCTGTTCAGCGTGCCCACTATGCACTTTATTATGTTACTGTGATTTGGGCAGCTCGCTTCAACGGTCCGTCTTGTAAAGCACATTTGCCGTGGGGCTTTTTCAGATAATCTTACGAATAACTTCCTTCATATACGCATAGACTGACAGTAGTACAGTGCCCGGACTGTCCGGGGATGAGTGTCAGGAGGCGTGTATGAAGGAATTTCACATTTATAAGGATATCAGACAGCGAACAAACGGAGAGATTTATTTAGGGGTGGTCGGTCCGGTGCGAACCGGCAAGTCCACCTTTATTCGCCGTTTCATGGAGGAGATGGTCATTCCACACATGGAGGACGGTCCTGCCAAGACGCGCTCACGCGATGAGCTTCCACAGGCGGCATCCGGTAAGAATATCATGACAACCGAGCCTAAATTTATCCCAACCGAGGCGGCAAAGATTTGTCTGGAGGATAAGACCGAGATGAAGATTCGCCTCGTGGACTGCGTGGGCTTTTTGATTCCGGGTGCGGCAGGTGCAGTCGATGAGGAGAAGGAGCGTCTGGTACATACGCCATGGTTTGATTATGACATTCCATTTTCACAGGCGGCAGAGCTTGGCACGCGAAAAGTTATCGAGGAGCACAGTACCGTCGGAATCGTTATCACGACGGATGGCAGCGTTACGGATCTTCCACGGGAGGCGTATGAGGAGGCCGAAGAAAAGACGGTCGAGGAACTAAAATTACATAGAAAACCATTTGTAATCGTATTAAACACAAAGACACCATATGCGCCGTCTGCCAAACAGTTGGCAAGAAAGCTTCAGGAAACCTATCAGGTCACGGTCACGCCGATGGATTGTGCGTCGATGGATTTAGAAGATATCAGTCAGCTGATGCAAAAAATTTTGCTTGAATTTCCAGTGTGCGAGGTCGATTTTGAGATGCCTGGCTGGTTTGATGTGTTAGAACTTTCCAATCCGGTGAAAAAAGCCGTCATCGACTTTGCACGCAAGGTCATGGAGCATATCAGCTGTATGCGCGATGCAAAAGAGGCGGCAGAGGAGAGCCTTCCGTCACAGATTCGCCGTTTTGTGCTTGAGGAGACAAATCTCGCTCAGGGAAAGATTGTCTATGAAATTAGTCTAAAAGAAGAGCTGTACTTTTCACTCGCTAGCGAGCGGGCAGGTTTTTCCGTGTCATCGCAGACGCAGCTCTTTGATGTGCTTGTCGAGTACGCCGGACTTCGCTCCCAGTATCAAAAGGTGCAGTCCGCGATGGAGTCCGTTACGCAAAAGGGATACGGCGTCGTCACCCCAGAGCGCACCCAGATCAGCATTTCCGAGCCTGTTGTCGTGCGTCATGGAAATCGCTATGGCGTTCGCATGAAAGCCACCGCGCCGTCCGTTCATATGATACAGAGCATGGTCGAGACCGAGATCGCACCAATCGTCGGAAGCGAGCAGCAGGCAAAAGATCTCGTCGATTACATCGAGTCTGCCGCGCAGAAAGAGCAGGACGGCATTTGGAGCACCAATATTTTCGGCAAATCCATCGAGCAGATCGTCGAAGACGGCATGAATGCCAAGATCAGCCAGATGACTGACAGCTGTCAGCAAAAGCTTCAGGACGCCTTGAAGAAGATTATAAACGATAGCAATGGTGGAATTGTATGTATTATCATTTGAACGTTCGGGTTATGGTTATGGCCTGGATTCGCGGTGAGACGAGTTGCGAATCACCTTGACGATGCGCGCAAAAAAAGGTATAGTACTAAAGATAAGGCTTTTCTTGAAAGAGCTAACAGAAAGGTAAGGAGATTATGGACACAACGACACTACTGTATATCGGGCTTATCGTAGTTGTAGTCGGTGTTCTGGTGTACCAAATTGTCACCAGCAACAGCCGCCGCAACAAACGTTTCCTAAGCTCGATCATCAACTCATGGGGAAATCTGCCAAAGAGAGAGTATGATTACGGTGAGCTTGAGCATATTGCAAAGTATTATCAGGCAACCAAAGGGGATGAGTTTACAATTGACGACATCACATGGAACGATCTGGATATGGATTCCGTGTTCTGTATGATGAACCAGTGCCGCAGCAGCAGCGGAGATGATTATCTGTACAAGCTTCTGCGTACCCCGTTGACAAATAAGGAAGAGCTTGAAGAGCGAAATCGCATCATCACCTTCTTCCAGCGAAACGAAAAGACAAGAACGGCTTATCAGATGGAGTTGTCCAAGGTTGGTCATTCCAAGAAGTTTGCATTGATTGATTATGTCAACAATATCACAAAGCTTCTGCCAGACAGCAATCTGGACAACTACATGCATCTGTTCTTGTATCTTGTCGTAATTGCAGCGATCATCGTTCAGCCAGCTACCGGTATCCTTGTCGCAATCGGTGTTTTGATCTACAACATTTATACCTATTATAAGAAGAAGACTGAGATTGAGCCGTATTATGTGTCCGTTGGTGCGATTGTCCACTTAGTATCCTGTGCGCAGGGACTCTTAAAGCTCAATGTGCCAGAATTAAAGGGGTATACCGAAAACTTGAAAGAGGCAGTTGACGCACTTTCCTCTGTAAAGGGAAATGCAAGATTCTTAGGCTCCACCGATAAGTTTAGTGGAAACATGGGTTCCATGATGATGGATTATTTAAACATGTTCTTCCGCATCGACTTGATTATGTTCAACCGTCTGTTGGCAAAGGTACAAAAGCACAAGAAAGAAATGCTGATTTTGATGGACGAGATTGGCCGTCTGGATGCCTACATCTCTATCGCATCCTTCCGTGAGCTGATGCCATTCTACTGCGAGAGTGAGCTTACTGAGACAAAGGAAGGCTTTATCGAGGCAAAGGATCTATATCATCCGCTTCTGACTGAGCCTGTTGCAAATAGCATCTACGAGCATCATCCAGTGCTGTTAACTGGTTCCAACGCATCTGGTAAGTCTACCTTCTTAAAGACCGTTGCGATCAACGCCGTATTGTCCCAGACCTGTGGCATGGCGCTTGCAAAGGAGTATCGTTCCTGCTTCTTCCGCATTTACTCCTCCATGGCGCTCAAGGATAACCTTCAGGGCAGCGAGAGCTACTTCATCGTAGAGATCAAGTCCTTAAAGCGTATCCTCGATGCAGTCGATCAGGACAAGACACCAGTTCTTTGCTTCGTCGACGAGGTTCTTCGCGGAACCAACACCGTAGAGCGTATCGCGGCATCCAGCCGTATCTTACAGAGCTTTGCAGAAAATGGCGTTATGTGCTTCGCGGCAACACACGATATCGAGCTGACTCATATGCTCGAGCATCTGTACAGCAACTACCACTTCAAGGAAGATGTCAAGGACAATGATGTCATCTTCAATTACCGTCTGTACGAGGGCAGAGCCGTATCCAGAAATGCGATTAAGCTGCTTGGCGTGCTCGGCTACAACGAGGATGTCATCACAAAGGCTGACGAGACGGCAAAGCGCTTCTTAGATACCGGAGTGTGGAACTTAGAATAAGAAATTACTGTTCACGGAACGCCCATTCGCAAAAACACCTTGCAGTATTTTCCTATTTATACTATAATGTATGCGAGAAAGTCGCTCTGGCTGCTCGAAAAACGGCCGGAGCGCATCTGCTGCAAAACAAAAAAGTCAGCAGAAGAGCTTTGCAAAAATGCAAAGGATAGAGTTTGGAGGAAACGATTGTGGAAAAGTATGGAGTAAATGAATTACGAAGGATGTTCCTTGACTTCATGGAAAGCAAGGGCCACCTGAAAATGAAGAGTTTTTCACTGGTGCCGCATAACGACAACAGCCTTCTGATTATCAATTCCGGTATGGCTCCGTTAAAGCCATATTTTACAGGTCAGGAGATTCCGCCGAGACGCAGAGTCACCACCTGCCAGAAGTGTATCAGAACCGGTGATATCGAGAATATCGGAAAGACCGCACGTCACGGTACCTTCTTCGAGATGCTCGGAAACTTCTCCTTTGGCGATTACTTCAAGAAGGAAGCCATCGCATGGAGCTGGGAGTTCTTAACTCAGGTTGTTGGCCTGGATCCAGACCGCCTGTATCCGTCCGTATACGAGGATGATGACGAGGCATTCGAGATCTGGAACAAGCAGCAGGGCATTCCAGCTGAGAGAATCTTCCGTTTTGGAAAAGAGGATAACTTCTGGGAGCACGGCTCTGGTCCATGTGGTCCATGTTCTGAGATCTATTACGACAGAGGCGAGAAGTATGGCTGTGGTAAGCCGGGATGTACCGTTGGTTGTGACTGCGACCGTTACATGGAAGTATGGAACAACGTATTCTCACAGTTCAACAACGATGGACATGGCCATTACACCGATCTGATTCAGAAGAACATTGATACCGGTATGGGTCTTGAGAGACTGGCAGTAGCCGTTCAGGACGTTGATTCCATTTTCGATGTTGATACGCTGCGTGCGCTGACCGACCACGTTGGTGAGGTTGCTCACACCGTTTATCATCAGGACGAGAAGAAGGATGTTTCCATTCGTATCATCACCGATCATATCCGTTCCGTTACCTTTATGATCTCCGATGGTATCATGCCATCCAACGAAGGAAGAGGCTACGTTCTTCGTCGTCTGCTTCGTCGTGCTGCACGTCACGGAAGAATTCTTGGCATCGAGGGTCTGTTCTTAAGCGAGTTAGCAAAGGTCGTAATCGCTACCTCTAAGGATGGTTATCCGGAGTTAGAGGAAAAGAGAGAGATGATCTTAAAGGTTATCTCTGAGGAAGAGAACAAGTTCAACAAGACCATTGACCAGGGTCTGACAATCCTTGAGGAGCTTGAGGCAAACATGAAGGCAGCAGGCAAGACCACTCTTGACGGTGCTGATGCATTCAAGCTGTATGATACTTACGGATTCCCGCTGGATCTGACCAAGGAGATTCTTGAGGAGAAGGGCTTTGACGTAGACGAGGAAGGCTTCAAGGAGAACATGGAAGCTCAGAGACAGGCTGCAAGAAAGGCTCGTAAGACAACCAACTACATGGGCGCAGATGTCACTGTATACCAGTCCATCGATCCGTCTGTTACCAGCAAATTTGTTGGCTATGATAAGCTCACACACGACTCCAAGATCCTTGTTCTGACAACAGAGGATGAGATCGTAGAGGCACTGACCGATGGACAGAACGGCACCATCATTACCGAGGAGACTCCATTCTATGGTACCATGGGTGGTCAGCAGGGCGATATCGGTGTGATCGAGACCGAGAGCGGAAGCTTTGTTGTAAAGGATACCATTCATCTTCAGGGTGGCAAGATCGGCCACGTTGGAACCATGACAAAGGGTATGCTGACACAGGGCGAGACCGTTACCCTTAAGGTAGACGAGAAGAATCGTCAGTTGACCAGCAAGAACCACAGCGCAACCCATCTGCTTCAGAAGGCACTGCGTATGGTACTCGGAAGCCATGTTGAGCAGGCAGGTTCCTATGTATCTAAGGATCGTCTTCGTTTCGACTTCACTCACTTCCAGGCAATGACCAAGGAAGAACTTGCACAGGTTGAGCAGATCGTAAATGATCAGATCGCGGCTGCACTTCCAGTTGTTACCAAGGAGACTACAATCGACGAGGCAAAGAAGATGGGGGCAATGGCACTGTTCGGTGAGAAGTATGGTTCTACCGTTCGCGTTGTTTGCATGGGTGACTTCTCCTTAGAGCTTTGTGGTGGTACACATGTAGCGAATACTGCTGCTGTAAACTGCTTCAAGATCATTTCTGAGTCTGGTATCGCAGCTGGTGTTCGTCGTATCGAGGCACTGACTTCTGAGGGTCTGATTCACTACTATGAGAAGCTGTCTGCTGATCTTGTGAATGCAAGTGCAGCAGCAAAGACCACTCCGGACAAGCTGACCGAGCGTATCGAGGCACTTCAGGGCGAGATCAAGGCACTTCAGTCTGAGAACGAGAAGTTAAAGAACCAGATGGCAAAGGATGCTGTCGGCAACGTAATGGATCAGGTCGTTGAGATCAATGGTGTGAAGCTGCTTGCTGTATCCCTCAAGGATACTGGTATGAACGAGCTTCGTACTTTGGGCGATCAGTTCAAGGAGAAGCTTGGCAACGGTGTTGTTGTCATCGCATCCGCAGCTGACGGCAAGGTAAACCTGATGGCAACTGCTACCGATGAGGCTGTAAAGGCTGGTGCTCATGCCGGAAATCTGATCAAGGGAATTGCCGCACTCGTAGGTGGCGGCGGCGGTGGCCGTCCGAACATGGCTCAGGCTGGTGGAAAGAATCCAGACGGAATCCCGGCTGCACTCGAAAAGGCAGCAGAGGTTCTGAAGGAGCAGCTGAGCAAGTAAAGACAAACAAAAGAACCGAATAACAGAATCGAGTAATCGAATAAAAAGAACTGAATAACGAAATAAAATCAAGGGGGGCTGCTAGTTTTGGCAGCCCCCTTTGTAAAGGAGACAATATGACAGAAGGAGAGGAAAGAAGAGAAAAAATCGTCGAGCTACTAAAGCAGACAAAAAAGCCAATTTCCGGTACCGAGTTGGCACATCAGATGAAGGTCAGCCGCCAGGTTATCGTGCAGGATATTGCGCTGCTTCGCGCATCCAACCGAAACATTCTCTCAACAAACAAAGGCTATCTATACGACCGCACAGACGAGAAAAAGGTCAGCCGACGCACCTTTTTCGTGTATCACACCGATTCGCAGATGGCAGACGAGTTGTTTACCATAGTGGATAACGGTGGACGTTTGCGTGATGTCGTCGTCGAGCATGAAATTTACGGACAAATCACTGTCGATTTGATTTTGGAAAATCGATGCGACGTGGAAGAGTTTCTTGAAAAGATCAACAAAAAAACAGCCCGCCCATTGAACATTCTGACAAACGGAATGCATTATCATACTGTAGAGGCAGACCGTGAGGAGATTTTAGACCGGATCGAGCTGCAGCTTCGCAAAAAGAATTATCTCAGAGAAACCATATAGTGTTTTTCTCGGAAAACTTACGAAGCGCCTCGCCGCTAATCCAGATTATGCAGAAACTACTTGATTTTTTTTGCAGAATGTGATAAACTTCCATCTGTTTGACACGTCAGCTGACAAGACAGCTAGCAAGACAGTAAAGTAGACAGCTTGCTAGCTGATATCTTGATAGGATGACATGTTAACGAATATACGCCTGCTAAGAATAGCAGGGAGGGGAAAGGCATGGTTGTTTACATGGAAAAAACAAAGAAAATATTAAACCGAATCTTCATCGACGGTCTGAGCGGAATGGCACTTGGTCTGTTTTCCACTTTGATCATCGGAACCATCATTGCACAGATCGGAACTTTAATTGGAGGACCACTCGGCGGTTACTTAAAGGCAATCAGTAATGTAGCGAAGACACTTACCGGTGCTGGTATTGGTGTCGGCGTTGCTTGCAAATTTAAAGAGGGACCACTTGTCACCGTATCAGCAGCAGTAGCTGGTATGATCGGTGCATTCCCAGCAGCACCGGAAGCCATCACACTCGGCGCACCTGGCGAACCACTTGGCGCATTCGTAGCTGCTTATGTTGCCATCGAGATCGGACGCCTCGTTGCAGGAAAGACAAAGGTTGATATCCTCGTAACACCGCTTCTTTCCATCTGTGCAGGTGCCGCAGTCGGTCTGATTGTTGGACCGTATATCACCGACTTTATGAAGTGGCTCGGCAGCCTTGTCAATGTCAACGTTGAGCAGTCTCCAGTATTCGGCGGTATTATCGTTTCTGTTTTAATGGGTATGATCTTAACCCTTCCGATCAGCTCCGCAGCTATCGGTATTTCCATGGGATTGACTGGACTTGCTGCAGGTGCTGCAACTATCGGCTGCTGCTGTCAGATGGTTGGCTTTGCCGTTGCCAGCTACCGTGAAAACAAGATCGGCGGATTGATCGCACAGGGCGTTGGAACTTCCATGCTTCAGATCCCGAACATCATGCGCCGCCCGATTATCTGGGTTCCAGCCATTTTGTCCAGTGCAATTCTCGGACCGATCGCCTCTGGCGTGCTTCATATGGTCAGCACGCCAGTCGGTTCCGGTATGGGCTCCGCAGGCTTCGTCGGCCAGATCGCCGCATTTGGTGCCATGACCGAGGCAGGTATGTCCTCATGGATGGCACTTCTTCAGATCGTCATCATGCACTTTGTCCTTCCGGCACTTCTGACACTTGGAATCTCTGAGTTTATGCGCAAGAAGGGTTGGATTAAGGATGGAGATATGGCGTTGAATATCTGATGTCGTGGTATGGTTCGCAGAACTTCCCCCGTGAACCGCAATAAGAACCAAAAAAAAATCTGAAAAAAATGAAATTTCCAGTTGACGAAATCAAAATCTATGCTATAATAGAATACGTGCTAAAAATACCCAAACAGTTGTATTTGCACAATACACAACTGGAGGGAGGTTGAGTGAGAGTCTATGTCTAATGTAATCGTTAAAGAGAACGAGAGCCTGGACAGTGCATTACGCAGATTCAAGAGAAACTGCGCTAAGGCAGGTATCCAGCAGGAGATCCGTAAGAGAGAGCATTATGAGAAGCCAAGCGTAAGACGTAAGAAGAAGTCTGAAGCAGCTAGAAAGCGTAAGTATAACTAATCTTCGGATTGTTAAGCTATGGTATGCAGAGAGGGATTGCCGAAAGGTAGTCCCTCTTTTTCGGTTTGCGCGCCATGGGTGCGCTCTAACGGGTGCAAGTCCCGAACACGCCTAGGCAACGAGGAAGTGTATAGTCAAACAGCAAGGGTGTTCATCGCGAGGTGAAATCTGAAGGAAGCTGTAGGCAAACTCTTGGTTCGGCGGACAGAAATCACATATAAGGCTCGGAAATACGGATAAGTCTGCCGAAATAGATGAAGTCCAAAAGGTTGCTGGAAGTACGAGTAAATGTGGCGGATAGATGAGAGGAAAGAGCGTGTACCTTAAACGCGGAGGTCTCACAGGGGTTTCATTAGTCATGCTGAATGAACTGGATAAGGAAATGGAAAAGCGAGGACTACACTTTGTATGATACGCAGATGACTGTATTATTATGGTCGGGAGCGAAATGTCAGCCAACAGAGTCATGAGAAACATTTCACGATTCATAGAAGAGAAACTAGGACTCAAGGTCAACATGACTAAGAGCAAAGTAGATAAACCACAAAGACTAAAATACCTTGGATTTGGTTTTTACTTTGATTCAAAAGCACAGCAGTATAAGGCAAAACCACATGCAAAATCAGTAATGAAGTTTAAGAGGAAAATGAGAGAACTCACATGCCGGAGTTGGAGAGTTAGCAACATTTATTAAGAATCCCAGACGGCTACAATACCGTCATCGGAGAGGGCGGTGCAAGTCTTTCAGGCGGTGAAAAGCAGCGTATTAGCATTGCGCGTGCGATGTTAAAGAA
>CAVFYJ010000033.1:0-30922 GCA_963626545.1 Acetatifactor sp.
TAAGGCACTGGACTCTGACTCCAGCATTTTCCAGGTTCGAATCCTGGTAGCGCTGTTATTATTAAGGACATCGCATTCGCGATGTCTTTTCTTTTTACCCTTATTTTTACTCGGCGCGCTTCACCGCATCCGCCATTTCCTTCACGTAATTATAAACCGGTTCTGAAGCATCCTTTCCATATTTCTCGATAATCTTTACAATCGCACTTCCAACGATAACACCGTCTGCCATGCCCGCATACTTTTCAGCCTGTTCTGGTGTGTTGATACCAAATCCGATCGCTGCCGGGACGGAGGTATTCTCACGAACAACGTGGACAATGCTCTCAAGATCGGTCGTAATCTCGCTTCTCATTCCCGTTACACCCATAGAGGAAACGATATACAGATAACCGGTCGCAGACTTTGCAATCTGGGCAATGCGCGCCTCACTTGTTGGTGCGATCAGAGAAATCACATCGACACCGTGTGCAGCGGCGACCTCTGCCACTTCGCCTTTTTCTTCAAGCGGCATATCCGGCACGATGATTCCGGAAATACCGGCGGATGCGCAGCGCGCAAAGAAGCGATCATATCCATATTTAAAGACTGGATTTAAATAGGTAAGAAACACAAGCGGAACGGAAACCTTCTTGCTGACGCGCTCTACCATGTCAAATACCTGATCGGTTGTGCAGCCGTTTGGATTGGACAGTGCACGGATATTCGCCGCCTGAATTACCGGTCCCTCTGCGATCGGATCGGAAAATGGGATGCCGATCTCGATCAATGCGGCACCGGCCTCCTCCATCTTTACAATAAATTCCTCTGTACACTCAAGTGACGGATCACCTGCTGTCAAAAATCCAATAAATGCTTTCTTATTCTGAAATGCCTCTGCTATTTTTGTTGTTTTCATTATTGTCTTAGTCTTATCTGCCATTTTCATTTTCCTCTCAGTCGTGTAAATCAATTCCTCTGTATCTTGCAATTGCTGCTACGTCCTTGTCTCCTCTTCCGGATACGCAGCAGATGATGATCTGATCCTTTCTCATGGTCGGTGCAAGCTTCATAACCTGCGCAATCGCATGAGAACTCTCGATTGCCGCGATAATGCCCTCTGTCTTTGCAATGTACTCAAATGCACATACTGCTTCTTCGTCTGTTACCGGAACATATTCGGCTCTGCCAATGTCGTGCAGATATGCGTGCTCTGGTCCAATGCCCGGATAATCAAGACCAGCAGAGATGGAGTAAACCGGTGCGATCTGACCGTACTCATTCTGGCAGAAATACGACTTCATGCCGTGGAAGATGCCCTCGGTTCCGACTGCAATCGTGGCTGCTGTCTCTCCGGTATGAACACCGCGTCCTGCCGCCTCGCAGCCAATCAGACGTACATTCTCGTCTTTGATAAACTCATAGAACATACCCATCGCATTGCTTCCGCCGCCAACGCAGGCAAGTACCGCATCTGGCAGTTTTCCTTCTTTTTCAAGGATCTGTGCTCTCGCTTCCTTACTGATGACGCTCTGGAAATCGCGAACGATCATCGGGAACGGATGCGGTCCCATGACAGAACCAAGCACATACAGGGTATCATCTACTCGATTTGTCCACTCTCTCATACACTCATTTACGGCATCCTTTAAGGTCTGCGTACCACTTGTAACTGGATGAACCTTTGCACCCAAAAGTTCCATACGATAGACATTGAGTGCCTGACGAATCGTATCTTCCTTTCCCATGTAGATCTCACACTCCATGCCAAGAAGTGCGGCAACCGTTGCCGTTGCGACGCCATGCTGTCCGGCACCAGTCTCTGCGATCAGACGAGTCTTTCCCATCTTCTTTGCAAGGAGTGCCTGTCCAAGACAGTTATTAATCTTATGCGCACCTGTGTGGTTTAAATCCTCTCTCTTTAAATAGATCTTAGCTCCGCCTAAATCCTTTGTCATGCGCTCTGCATAATAAAGAAGAGATGGTCGCCCCGCATATTCCTTTAATAAGGTATCTAATTCCTGAACAAATTCTGGATCGTTTTTGTAATGCTCGTATGCCTCCTCCAAACGGATAATCTCATTCATCAATGTTTCTGGCACATACTGGCCGCCGTGTTTTCCATATCTTCCTCTACTCATCTGTCTGGTTCCTTTCTGTATGGCATTCTCTAATTTAATGGTCGAAGCTGATCAAGTGCTGCCTTTTTGTCCGAGCTTCGCATCAGCGTCTCCCCGATCAGCACAGCATTTACATGATGTGCTGCGAGCTTTGTGGTGTCTTCTCTTGTCTTGATTCCACTCTCGGAGATAAACACCACATCACTTGGAACAAGCACTCTTAGTCGTAAGCTGTTGTTCACATCGACCGTAAAGTTTTTTAAATTTCGGTTGTTCACGCCGATGATTTTTGCTCCACAATCGAGTGCCGTCTGAACCTCATCCTCATCGTGTGCCTCAACAAGTGCATCCAATTTAAGGGCATTTGCTATTGCCAAAAATTCAGCTAACGTTTCTTTTTCTAACAGCGAACAGATCAACAGCACTGCCGATGCGCCGAGAAGCTTTGCCTCATAGATCTGATACGGATCAATCGTAAAGTCCTTGCGAAGCACCGGAATGTGTACTGTCTGTGCAATTTCCTTCAGGTATTCATCCCTTCCAAGAAAATATTCTGGCTCAGTCAGCACGGAAATGGCTGCGGCTCCCGCTGCCTCATATTCCTGCGCTATCGTCAAATACGGAAAATCTGGTGCAATCAGACCTTTTGACGGGGATGCCTTCTTTACCTCACAGATAAAGGAAAGTGGATCACCTGTCAGGCTGTCATAAAAGCTTGGCTTCGTTTGTATGCCACCGGATGCTTCCTTTTGTAAAAGTGCCTCTGTCTGTGAAATCAAGTTTTCAAGTGGCACCTGTTTTTTCTTTTCTTCGATGCAGATTCGCCGTTTGTCTGCGATTGTTTTTAATATATTCTCTGCCATGCTGCTGTCACCCCACTGCCATGTTTTATTCATGCGCTATCCATGTTCTTTTTTCTGCTTTGCTGCTTTCTTGTTTACTGCTTTGCTGCCTTTGCAAAATCCTCTAACTGCTTTGCCGCACGACCGCTTTCAAGTGCCTCTCTTGCGATCTGAATGCCTTCTTCAATCGTGATGCCAGCTTTTGCCGTGTAGATGGCAGCTCCTGCATTGAGCAGTACCGCATCGGTCTTTGGACCTTTCGCTCCTTTTAAGATATCGAGTGCAAACTGTGCATTTTCCTGAGGATCGCCGCCTGTGAGATCTTCTTTCTTGCAGCGGGTAAAGCCAAACTGCTCTGGTGTGATGACGTAGCTCTTGAAGGCTCCGTTTCGCACCTCGCACACGGTTGTCGGTGCACTTAATGAAATCTCGTCCATGCCATCCTGTCCATAGACAACCATCGCGCTCTTAACACCTAAGTTGTGGAGAACTCGTGCAAGCGGCTCTACAAGTGCCTCACTGTATACGCCAAGCAGCTGCATGGATGCGCCCGCCGGATTGGCAAGTGGTCCAAGTACATTAAATAAGGTACGAATACCAATTTCTCTTCTGACGCCTCCAACAAAACGCATTGCCGGATGATATTTCTGAGCAAATAAGAAGCACATGTTATGCTCTTTTAAGAGAATCGCACTCTCAGCCGGGGAGAGATTTAAGTTAACGCCAAGTGCCTCAAGGCAATCTGCTGTACCGCACTTGCTGGATGCTGCGCGGTTTCCATGCTTTGCAACTGGAACACCGGTCGATGAAACAATGATGGAAGCGATGGTGGAAATGTTGATTGTGTTCGCACCGTCACCGCCGGTTCCGACGATCTCTAATACATCCATGTCATTTAAGAACTTTTCGCAATGGCTTCTCATAACCTTTGCCGCGGATGTGATCTCGTCGATTGTCTCACCCTTCATCGTCATTGCAGTGAGGAAGGATGCCTTCTGTGCATCGGTTGCCTCTCCTGTCATGATTTCTTCCATTACCTGCTCCATTACCTCTGCGGTCAGGTTTTCTTTTTTTATTAACTTTGCGATTGCTTCTCTTATCATAATGCTGTCTCCCTTGCTGTCTATTTTCTTGTACTCTCGACTACGTTTCGTAAAATGTCGATTCCTTTCGGTGTAAGAATGGATTCCGGATGAAATTGTAGTCCATACACCGGATACTGTATATGCTCAACCGCCATGATCTCACCATCGGCCATTGCCGTCACACGAAGTTCATTCGGTAAGGTATCAGGATCGGCCTCGAGTGAATGGTATCTTGCAATCTGAATTTCTGCATCCATTCCTTTGAATAAAACACCCGCGCGATCAAGTCGTGCGATTGAAGTCTTTCCATGCATCAGCTTCTTTGCATGAATGATTTTGCCGCCGTAGGCCTCACAGATTGCCTGATGACCAAGGCATACGCCAAGGATCGGTATGCTTGATCCAAGTGTTTTTACGACGTCCTCACAGATGCCTGCCTGATCAGGACGTCCTGGTCCCGGGGAAAGGATGATGAGCTGTGGATTTAATGCCTTTACCTCGTCGACTGTCATCTCATCGTTTCGAATGACCTTGATGTCCGGCTCGATGGTTCCAACTAACTGATACAAGTTGTAGGAAAAGCTGTCATAATTATCAATCAATAATATCATCGTCGTTCTCCTTTCCCCCTTCGACTGCCATCTGCTGTGCTTTTTCAATGGCTTCGACTACTGCCTTTGCCTTGTTGATGCACTCCTGAAATTCCTTTTCTGGAATGCTGTCTGCCACGATTCCGGCTCCCGACCGGACAAATACCTTCCCATTTTTCTTATAGGCTAAGCGAATTCCGATGCAGGTGTCCAGATTTCCGGTGAAATCAAGATAGCCGACTGCGCCGCCGTAAATGCCTCGCTTGTTGTTTTCCAGTTCATTTATGATTTCCATTGCGCGGTACTTTGGTGCACCGGAAAGAGTTCCTGCCGGAAGAACTGCCTCTACCGCATCGAGTGCTGTCTTGTCGTCCCGAATCTGACCTTTTACGGTTGAACCAATGTGCATAACATGTGAGTAGCGAAGCACCTGCATATATTCTTCTACCTCAACCGTGCCATACTTGCTGATCTTTCCGATGTCGTTTCGTCCCAAATCAACTAACATGTTGTGCTCGGCACATTCCTTCTCATCGGCGAGCAAATCTTTTTCCAGTGCCAGATCTTCCTGTCTGTCTTTTCCTCTCGGCCTTGTTCCCGCCAGCGGAAAGGTGTGAAGCACACCGTTTTCCAATTTTACAAGTGTCTCCGGTGAAGCACCTGCCACCTCCATGTCGTCGCTGCTAAAGTAGAACATGTACGGCGATGGATTTGTGGTTCGCATAATGCGGTAGGTATTTAAGAGGCTTCCCTCGTACTCCGCTGCCAGTCGGTTGGACAACACCACCTGAAAGATATCGCCCTGATAGATATATTCTTTTGCCCGTTCTACCATACGACAATACTCGTCTTTCTGGAACAGCGGCTGAAATTCGGTCTTTAAGCATCCCGGCTGCTCTTTTTTCATCTCGCCGCGGATAATCATCTTTGCGATTTTTTTGATTGTCTGAACGGCGGTCTCATAATTTTTTTCAAGCTCATCGGTTTTGATTGTCACCATGATGATGATCTTTTGCTTTACGTTGTCAAATGCGATTACCTTGTCGAACAGCATCACATCGACATCCTTAAAGCCTTCCTCATCCTTCGCATCCAGCTTTAACTTTGGATTGCTGTATTTCACATAATCGTAGGAGAAGTAACCGACCAAGCCGCCGGTAAAGGAAGGAAGATTTTCCATACGCGGGCTTTTGTATTCTTTTAATACGGTTTCAATTCGCTCTCTCGGATCAAGTCCGCCGGTAAATGCGATCTCTTCTTTCGGGTCAAATCCAAGGAAGGTGTATCGGCCCCAGATTTCCTGATTTTCCACGCTCTCAAAAAGGAAGCAATGGCTGCTGGCATTTTTTAAGATGCGTAAGACCTCGATTGGGGTTCGCACATCTGAAAACAGTTCTCCTGCGACCGGCACTGCGCGATATCCGGCTGCTTTTTGTCTTAGTTCTTCGAGTGTTGTCGTAATCTGCATTATGATCCTCCTTTGCTGTTATGCCGGTATGCGGGGATAAAAAAAGTCCCTGACAAATTCATTGTTATGAATCTGCCAAGGACGGATACAATTCTACCTTCCGCGGTGCCACCTTGTTTCCCTTTTCAGGGCTCTTTTTAGGATACCAGCATATCCCTCGCAACTAACGTATGCGCACACGTTATGGAATACTTGGCTTACGCCTTTGACCATACCCTCCGCGGTCCATTTAATAAGCTGCTCTCTGTCTGGTTCTCAGCATCCCGGACTCTCTGTACTGCGCATTTCTTATTTTTATCTCCGCTTCATCGGTTTGAAGTGTTACTGTGTTATTTAATTATAGCGTTATGATACAACGCGTTTTCCGATTTGTCAAGTGGACATTTTTTGTCTTTTCTTTGACCTTTTTTATAACTACCCACCACGTTACGAATTTCTCTCGGCAATTAACGGGTGCTTCTGGTAGTAATTTTTCGTAAAGTTCAAGAACGTCTGCATATCGTTACTGATGTATTTGCCCTTCTTCCACACCACTCCGATCTTGACGCGGATCGGCGTTGCGAGCGGAATTCCAACTACGCCGGAGAATTTATCGGTCATGCAGGAATAGAAAAAGCAGCCGTATTTCTTTGATTTAAGAAATTGCAACGTAGTATAAATCTGGCTGCTTTTCATGATAACAGACGGCGTACAGCCATCGAGTTCAAAACGAAGCTTCAAAAGCTGATTCTGCACCGAGTCTGCATTAAAAAAGATCAACTTTTCCTTTGCCATTTCCTGCGTTGTGACGGATTCTTTTTGTGCTAACGGGTGATCTTTGCTCACGCAAAATACGATCTGATCATCGGCGAGGATAATGTTATTGAACTTATCAATGTTGTACTGTTCCATGTTGACAAGTGCAAGGTCAAGTGTGTCATCCTGCACCAGATTACAGGCACGAACGGAACCGTACTCTTCGAGTACAACTGAAATTTCTGGGTGTTCTGCCTGAAATGCCTCTAACAGCTCTGGAAAAAATACGGTGCTTAGCATTGGCGGGATGCCGATGTGGACTGGCGGACGCACGCGCAGCACACTTGAACAGTCTGCCTGTAATTCATCACAGTACTGCAAAATATAGACTGCCTTTTTATAGAGTGCTTCTCCCTCGACCGTCAGCATCAGCTGATTTCCCTTTCTTGAAAACAGATTTATTCCAAACTCAATCTCCAGATCACGGATGGCAACAGATACCGTCGGCTGCGTGACATACAGCTCTTCTGCTGCTTTTGTGATGCTGTGACAGCGACTTGCCGTGCAAAAATAGCGCAGTTGATTCAGTGTCATACATCCTATCAGTCCTTTCTCTTTTTTCACCCAAAATGAGAAAAAATACGCATTTGGGCACTCTGCTATAAAGATATCATATCTTCTTTGTGATTTCTATAGCCATTTTTGACAGGTCGATTGGTAAAACTGTCCAAAAAGCTGCCACCCGTTTTGAGATCATAAAAAAAACGTATGCAGCCATATTTTCTGTCAAGTTGTGTTTTGGGTTGCACCGCCCTATAATAAAATCAGCGAAGGAAATGCGGCGGCCGACACATTTCAGGAGTGAAAAATTTAACAAGCAAAGAGAAGGGAGAATTCAGAATGTCTCAAACAACCATGGTTGTGGGACTTGGCGGCTATCGATTCAAGGATTATGTAAAATCAGGTCTTCCCCTGATTGGATTCTCATTTGTGGTCTGCATGGTTTTGCTGCCAATCCTGTTTCCATTCTACCCGTAATTATCTATTAAAATAGATATAATACATATAAAATATATAAATTTGTTTTATAGCAATTAAAGCAATTTAAAACACAGAAAGTACTAATTTTACTAATTACTAATCTTACTAATTTAATTCACTAATTTAAATGGAGGTAATCAATTATGACAAACGAAAATGGAGTTAAACAGCTGACAGATATGGTAGCAAGTTTTGTTGATCACATCAGCAAGAAGCTGCCAGATGACGTAGTAGCAAAGCTTGAGGAACTGGCTTCTAAGGAAACTGCCCCACTGCCAAAGGTTCTTTATGAGACTATGACAAAGAATCAGAAGCTGGCTGTTCAGTTAGACCGTCCAAGCTGTCAGGATACCGGCGTTCTTCAGTTCTGGCTGAAGTGCGGAACCAATTTCCCGTATATCAATGAACTGGAAGTCCTTTTAAAGGAAGCAGTTGTACAGGCTACCTTCGCTGCTCCGCTTCGTCACAATTCTGTTGAGACCTTTGATGAGTACAACACAAAGAGAAATGTGGGCAAGGGTACTCCGACTGTATGGTGGGATATCGTTCCTAACAGTGATAAGTGTGAGATTTACGCTTACATGGCAGGCGGCGGCTGCACCCTTCCGGGTAAGGCAATGGTTCTGATGCCAGGTGCAGGTTATGAGGGTATCACTGATTTTGTTCTTGACCAGATGACAAGCTATGGATTAAACGCATGTCCTCCGCTGCTTGTTGGTGTCGGTGTTGGAACTTCCATTGAGACCGCAGCATTAAACTCCAAGAAGGCTCTGATGCGTCCAATCGGCTCCCACAATGACAATGCAAATGCAGCAAAGATGGAGCAGCTGTTAGAGGATGGCATCAATAAGATTGGCCTTGGACCGCAGGGTATGGGCGGAAAGTACTCTGTTATGGGTGTCAATATTGAGAATACCGCTCGCCATCCATCTACCATCGGTGTTGCCGTAAATGTTGGCTGCTGGTCTCACCGCCGCGGTCATATCGTGGTAAATCCAGACCTGACCGTTACCTGCGATACGCACTCCACATGGAAGTTTCATTCAAATGCATAAGAAATAGACTGCAAGCAGATTTATCATGTTGATATATGATATTAGATTTGTAATATTTGATCTATAATGTTCGATTTAAATAGAATTTAGATTTCAGAAACGGAGGAAAGAATTATGATAGAAATCAGAGGAGACAAAAAGGTTCTCGTTACACCAGTGAGTGCAGAAGATTTGGCTGATATTAAGATCGGTGACATTGTATGGTTGGACGGCGATCTGATGACCTGCCGTGATGTGGCTCACCGCCGTCTCGTTGAATATGGCAGAGAGCTTCCGTATGATGTTCGCAACAAGGCAATCTTCCACGCTGGCCCGATTGTTCGCAAGAAGGAAGGCACTGAGGATGAATATGAAATGGTATCGGTTGGCCCGACTACTTCCATGCGTATGGAAAAGTTTGAGTATGAGTTTACCCAGCACACTGGTGTGAGAATCATCGTTGGAAAGGGCGGCATGGGACCAAATACCGAGCGCGCCTGCAAGGAATTTGGTGCAATCCACTGTGTATTTCCAGCTGGATGTGCTGTTGTCGCTGCAACTGAGGTTGAGCGTATTGCAGAACATCACTGGGATGAGCTTGGAATGCCTGAGACACTCTGGTGCTGCAAGGTAAAGGAATTTGGTCCTCTTATCGTATCCATTGACGCACAGGGCAGAAACCTCTTCGAGGAGAACAAGATTACCTTCAATGAAAAGAAGGAAGAAGCTAAGCAGGATATTTATCCAAATGTAAAGTTTATTAAATAAGCAAATCGTATCGTATACTATGATATGATCTAATCTATAATACAAATATGAATTGCAACGATTGAAATGGCTTACTTGCCCGCCGTGAAAACGACATTTCGATAATCCTAATCCCTAAAAGAAAGAAAACGCGCTCCGGTATCATCACCGTGAGCGCATTTTCTTTCTATAATTTCTTTCTATATTTCCTTCTGCACGTTTTATTTTTCGGTTTCCTGCTTGTAACTGTAATGATTACGCAACTGATATTCTTATACCATACTTTTATGATATTATGATAAATTTGCTAGTGCATGTATGATAGCCTCTGCCTGCTCCTTTGTAATGACACCGCCTGGAAGACCTGACGTGTGCGATTTCGGAACAACAGCCGGTGGTAGTGTACCAAAGATTGACTGAAAGCAGACACACGCCGAAATATAGTTGCCCAGATTATTCTGATGACCGTTATCACCGCACTCCACTCCCGGCTCTAGATACGGGTCGACAAGCGTTGGATATTGCTTGGTCACAGCGCGATATGCCTCGCAGACAGGAAGTACGATGGTTCCCTCACCTAATACCTCTGCCATATGCTGATACCACGTCAAATTTTCTTTTGCCATATCTTCATTTGTCAGCGTCAGTGTATATGTGGTTCCATCCTTTTCATATTGCTCTCCTACGCTTCCTTTTTTCCAAGGCTTTACACTCATATCACCAAAGAAACCATATTTGTATGCATGAGGCGCCCACAGTGCAAGCATTGCCTGCTTCTCTTTGGCTTTTTCTAAGAAAATTTGTGCGCCGCGAAGCATGGTTTCCCGCTGGGCATAGATCTCTTTGCCTGATGCGGTCTTTTTCTTTTCCACCGCCTCATCGCTGTTTCCTGCAATAATGAAATAATCGTAATAGTCATTTGCATCAAGAAGCGCATCACACTGGGCGGCACGCTCCTCACAACCCTCTACCAAACCTGCGTAGCGCGAAATTCCCGTTCCGCCCCAATAGCTGTAGGCAATCTGTGCATTCCATCCTGCTGCCTTTGCAAGCTCACGAAAATAGTAATAGGCGCTGTCCCACAGCCCGGTAAAGCTATGACCACAAAATGCTACTCTCGGCCCTCTCGCGATAAATTCAAGTGTCACCTGTACATGTGGCGCTGGCTCAAAGGAAAGTATTCTCTTCCATTTTTTATCTATAAAATTTGTACGATTTCTATCAGTTATATCATTTGCATCAGTTGTATCATCTGAATTCTCTGAATCATTGTTGTTCGCATCCGGCCATACCAGTGCGTGATGTGGCTCTCCCTGATAAATTCCCTTTTCTTCATCGTACAGGGACGGATCAATGATCTGCTCTTTGCCCTCATAGTGAGCAAATGGGACAAAAGGAACTCCCTTTCCTATTTTGCTGTTTCCTGTTTGTTTTGCATCTTTTGAATGCCAACTCTCTCCTGCTGCCAGCGAAGCAATCTGATACTGCATATGATAGTGCTTTTTTTGTGCACATGCACAGTCTGATGCTGTCGCATTATCCATTCCTAGCGTATCAGCTGTCGTGCTAACAGTACTCGTTACCGTGACAGCAATCTCATTGATGCGAAAGTGATTCTGATTTTGAATCACGATGTCCATATCCTGTCCATTTTCTGTATCAACTGCCTGCACAGAAAAGCCATACGTTTTGACGGCATTGGTGCTATTATTGGTGTCATTACCAGTGGCCGGAAGCTTAGCAAAGGACATATCCGTAAATGTAGCCTTTCCATCCTCTGCGGCCAGCACAATACCATCTCCCGGCTGGGTGTACATGCGCGCATTTAGCGCAACACCATTGATATACAAGGTTGCAATTGTGTCATCTGCTATGATCTGAATGTGATAGGTTCCATCTTCGTTTGGATGTACCGGGCGTTCCAAACCAATGTTGTTCATCTGAGGCCACGGCCAGTTTGGTACCTTCTCAAAGATCACACGATTTTGCGCACACAGCACGGTAAAGCAATAACCGACGCCTGTTTCCTCATTGTTTCTAAGACCTACTGAAAACGAGCGCAATCCATCCTTTGCTGTCACAGTTGTCTCAAAACGATAGCAAGCTCCTGAATTTGATACAACCTGTTTTGTCACCCGACCAGACTCCCGCTCTAGTGTTTCGCCAGCAAGCTCGATATTCGTTTCTTTAAATGCATCCCACACCGTCTGAGGTACCTGACAGCCAAGCGTTCCATCTTCCCTTTGGTAAATCTCATGTGCCACAAAGGTACCTGCCCAGATAAATTGCTCATTATCCGAATTTTCATCATACGTCAAATGCGCACTATCGGTCTCGTTTGCGCGACTTGGCACCCATCCAAAAAGGATACGCTGCCCATTTAGCTCAAAGGTTCTTCCTGCATAGTACGCTCTGCCATCAAAACCATCATCCTCTGGCGCAATCCATGGTCCTTTCAGACTCTTTGCCATTCGGTATACCTGCTTTGATGCATGAGAATATTCTGTCGTAACCAAATACCACCATTCTCCAATTTTAAACAAATCCGGCATCTCATGCATTGTAAAAAGATCCGGCGCCCAAAAATCGCCCTGAAATGTCCAACTGGTTAAATCTGTAGATGTGAAATAGACGGTTCTTCCAGTCTGTCTATGCTTATCCCCGGCAAGACGCGTTCCCAAAATCAAAATATACTGATTCTCCTCGTCATCCCACAGTACAAATGGATCACGCCAGTCATCTGGATCATACCCCGGCTGCGGTGTGAAGGTCACGGCATCGTTCGTCTTTTCCCAGTTTTTTAAGTCATGACTAATTGCGTGCATCAGTACCTGCGAAGGCTTCCCCTGTTTTGGATAGTCACGGTTAAAACCAGTATAAAACGCATGATAAACACCATCTCGATCTTCACAAACACTTCCAGCAAAAATAAACTGATCCTGTTTCGTATCATCGCCGCGCAAAATTGCTGCACCGCAATCTTCATATGTCACAAAATCTTTTGTTGTTGCCAAATCCCATCCAAATGGCTCCCCGAACGGACACGGTTTTCTGGTATCCCGTTGATGAAACAAATAGAAAGTGTCCCCCTTGCCAAATGGCATGCAATCTCCAAACCAATATCCCTTCGGCTGATAATACAATCTCATAGCAAAACTCCTCTCTTTCGTTTTCTTTTTGTCATACACGAAACTGAACACGCGCAACGCTGTGTGGCGGAAGAATCACTTCAAATATACCGTGTGCCTCTGAAACAGCAAGTGTCTTTTCCTCAAATCTTGAATGCGGAAGAAGCAAATCTGCACACAATACCTTTGCATCAAGCAGTTCTCCTCTCATTCGTATCCGAAAGACGCGAGGGGATTCCTGCCCTGTATGAAGCAGCGATATCGTCACGATGTTATCTTTTATTGTTGCCACCACGTTGTTGTTTTTCGGGCAGGAACACAACGCTCCTCCACAATGTGCTTTTAACAGGGAAAATACCTGCCCTGTAGCTGTCAGACGACAATGATTGCCTTTTATTTCAATTGCGCCCTCGCCAATTGGCTGAAAATAACAGCACACCGGCATATCCATCTCATTTGATTTTTGAAGGAACAGCTGTAACATTCCTGCCGCATACAACCCTTCCGCTGCCGATGACGGGCGGTACCATGCATACCAGCAATTCCATTCGTCAAATGAAATGTGGATCTGATTGCCCAGACACGTTCTCATCTCCTGCATGAGACGATATGCCTCCTTTGGTGCATCCATGATCGCCTGACAAGTATTTTTTGCAGCCTCATCCGATGAGTAATCTAGCGGCACGTAGGTATAGTAGAGAAAGATCAAGAATACGGCATAACGGCACCAACTGAAAAATGTCTGGCATGCCTCCACCAGTCTCCCACCGTGAGACAGCCTTGTTTGTGACATTCAGCTGTTTTGCAAGTTCACGTTGTGTCAATCCAGCTTTTTTTCTTGCCTGCATGATTTGTTCTGCCATTGTCATTTGAGAAACACCTCCATCTTTTTACTTCCACTATAACAAGGACATTCTCTCATGACAATCCATGAATCGTAGATTTTTTATTCAAAATAAATCGGCGCATTCCTCTCCCAACGTTGTAGGAAGATTCCTGCTTAGAATTTCATTAAGGGTTCACGCAAGAAAGCTCGTGACTTTCGTCAGGAGTTCTTGACTCTTGTGTTACATATTCTCTCCCATCGCATTCTCACGCCACTTTGACGGGGCGCTTCCGGTACACTTACGAAACTGTCTTGAAAAATGCACGGGGCTGTTATAGCCGCATCGATCCGCAATCTCCTCCATCGTTAAATTGGTCTGCGCCAACATACGCTTTGCCTGCTCAATACGGCTCTGTATGATATCGGCACCACACGAAACCTGAAATGCCTTTTTATACAAATCCTGAAAATACGCTGCACTCAAGCTGATCTGATCGGCCAATTCCTGTATCGACCATGGACGCGCCGGTGAAGCATAGATTTCCTCTCGAAGCTCTAAGAGTTTTTGGTAATGCGCAATCTGTGGAAGCGACGAATTCATGTAATCATCAATCAACGTAAACAGCGCCATCAAAAGCTGTGACAGCACGCGATCACTCTGCGCCATCCCGGAACGATAGGCATTTACCATCAGCTGAAGGTACTGAGAAACCGGAATATTTTCCTGAAGGCTGACTGGTTTATTTATCGGAATTCTGAAATTTGCCAGCTGATTATCCGGGTCACAGAAATTGATCCAGTCATCGCAGTAGCCCTCCCATACGCCGGTATAGGACACGCGCTTGTCCGGGCTGATTAAAAGAAGGGTACCCTTCTTTACAGAAATCTCCTCCTCTTCAATCCGAAACAGAGCTGCTGATCTGGTATAAATCAGAATATAATGCTGTCTTTTTTCGTAGTGGTAAACTATCTCGCCTTTTCTATGGCGACTATCTGTTCCTACCGCGTTTGTGTAAAACATAGCCTTTGCCTCCTGTTGTGTTCAGTCTTTACTATACACGAATATTTCGTTTTTCTCAACAGATACTTTTCAAAATATGTCCGAAAAACGACGATTATTTTCACATTGATACCAATTCATACACGTCAGCAGAATCCGATGATATGTTAAGGAAACCATAGAATATGTTATTCCATTTTTGTTGTTTTACTTTTATGATAAAATCAGAAAGTCGATTTAAAATAAAAAATTTAAAATAGAAAAAGGAGATTGATTTTATTATGATCGCAAATAAAACACCTATGGGATGGAACTCTTGGAATACCTTTGGAGCCAATATCAATGAACAGCTGATTAAGGAAATGGCTGACCGTATCGTAGATGATGGCTACCGTGACCTAGGCTACGAGTATGTGATTATTGATGACTGCTGGTCGTTAAAAGAGCGTGTTGGCGGAAAGCTTGTTGCTGATCCTGCGCTGTTCCCAAGCGGCATGAAGGCACTTGCCGACTACATCCACGCAAAGGGCTTAAAATTTGGTATGTATTCCTGCGCCGGAACGAAGACTTGTGCAGGCTATCCAAGCAGCTACGGTCACGAATTTTCCGATGCAAAGCAGTTTGCAGAGTGGGGCGTAGATTATCTAAAATATGATTTCTGCAATTTCCCGGTCAGCGGTGACGCAAAAAATGCCTATCTGACCATGGCAATGGCACTTCGCAGCACAGGACGCGATATCCTGTTTGCAGCCTGCAACTGGGGTGTCTATGATCCATCCCACTGGATGCGTTCTCGCGGTGCTCACAGCTACCGCTCTACTGGAGATATCTTCGATGTGCCGAAGAGCTATAAGGATATTTTCATCAGTCAGGTAGAAAATGTAGAGAACAACGCACCGGGCTGCTGGAACGATATGGATATGCTGATTGTCGGTATGCATGGAAATGGCAATGTCGGAATTGGCGGCTGCAGCGATCTTCAATATCAGCAGCACTTTGCAATGTGGGCCTTTTTAGGTTCCCCGCTTATCATCGGCGCTGACCTTAGAAAGCTCGATGAGGCAAATAAAAACACACTCTTCTGCAAGGGCTTAATCGAGATCAATCAGGACGAGGAGTGCCGCCCACCATTTTTAATTGATCATACCGATACAAAGAAGTATACCTTCGGAAAAATCCTATCTGGAAACCGCATTGCAATGGCTTTCTTTAACCTGTCCGCTGAAGATCAGTGGAGCCAGAACATGAGCATCTGCTTTGACGATCTGGGTATCCACTCTGAGTCTGGTATTCGCCTTCAGCTGACCGACGCGATCACGGGTGAGGATCTTGGCATTCATGAGGACAGCTATGCTGTAAAGATCGCTCCTGATGAATCAAAAGTGATCATTGCCAAACTTGTTTTCCCGGAATAATCCCTGAATAATATAATACAAAGCAAATACCCCTCTGCCGACTCGAATGCCGGCAGAGAGGTCCCATTCAATCTGTTTTGAGGTAATCTATGAATACTACTCATTCAACCGTTGCATGTGATAAATGCAAACAGTGCGGCCGCATCCTTACTAAGGATGAGATTGGCCTGCATAAAAAACTTTATAATCGCGGCGCAACCTCGTATTTTTGCATTGACTGCAGCAGCCAGTATCTTGAGGTTCCTGTCCCGCTTCTTCAAAAGAAAATCGAAGAATTTAAAGCGATGGGATGTACGCTGTTTCGAATTGCCTGATTCTCCTTGTGCTTCCTGTAGACTCTCTGGCATATTCTCCCTTAGCCTCAAATTTGAAGCTTCGGGGGATTTTTATCTCATTTATTCGCTTATCTTTGTTCTCTAACCTGCGATATGGAACATATCAATCAAAATAATGAGTGACAAACCATAATAGGTAATAACGGCAACAAGGTCGTTTACCGTGGTGATCAATGGACCAGATGCAACTGCCGGGTCAACATGAATCTTGTGGAAAAACATCGGAATTACAGTTCCGACCATACTGGAAATTACCATCGCTGTCACCAATGCACCGCCAACGCAGCCTGCGATTAAAAATCCATGCAGCCAATCATATCCCTTGAAGAAATGAATGTATACGCCAAGTACAACGAGTGTCATCGCGCACAGCACCAGTCCATTCATTAGACCAATTCGTGCTTCCTTGAGCACAAGACCAACCTTCTGCTTTGCCTTTAAGTTCTCATCCATCAGAACACGGATGGTAACAGCAAGGGACTGGGTTCCGACATTACCTGCCATATCAAGAACCATCGACTGGAAACAGATGACAACTGGAAGTACGGCTACTACCGACTCAAACATACCAACCACAGAAGAAACGACCATTCCAAGGAACAAAAGCGCAACCAGCCACGGGAGCCTCTTTTTCATACTCTGAACAGTTGTTTCGTTTAAATCTTCCTCTGCGGTCAAACCACCGAGTTTTGCGTAATCATCACCCATCGCGTCATCGACCAGCTCTACTACATCGGAGGAGGTGATGATACCGGCGATCTTGCCTTCCTGCGTCAAAACAGGAAGTGAATCTTCTGCGTACTCCTTAATGCGGTCCACGCAGTCATCGATCTTTTCATGGTCAATCAAATATGGATAGGAACGACTGATAATACTCTCAAGCGTATCCTTCTCTCTTGCTACAATTAAATCTTTCAGATCAATCGCACCATAATACTTGTCCTGATCATCGACAACATAAATAGTGGAAATGTTATCGTTCTCTCCGGCCTGCTTGACAAGCTCGCGCATCGCCTGCCGAATCGTTAAATCATTGCGAATGCAGATATAGTTCGTTGTCATACTGCTTCCGATCTCATCATCGTCATAAGACCAAAGAAGCTTGACATCCTCGGATGCCTCCTGATCCAGACGTTTAACGATCTCGGCTTTTCTCGATTCGTCCATGTCCTCGAGGACATCAACGGCATCATCGGAATCCATGTGAGAAACGACATTTGCTGCCTTCTCTAAGGAAAGTTCTTCCATGTATGACCCTGCATCATCGAGGTATGCAAAAATCTCTGCGGTACGATCTACACCAAGAATGCGGTACAGACGCTGTCTTTCCTGTGGTGTCAGCCTTTCCAAAATCTCTGCGATATCATTATCATGATAATCGGACAGGCGATCTTCCAGTTCTTTCTCACTTAATGAACTGGAAATGAGTGCTTCCAATTCTTCCAAGTGCTGGCTTTTGCTATCGTTTAATGTTTTCATTTGTTTTGCCTCCTTACTTATCCAAAATTTTTCATTGTGATAAAAAGGACTTGTTTTTCTGCGGTACAAAAGGCAATATCAATGAATCATCAATCGACCAATGCAACGAGGCTTATTCTTATAGCTGACTGCATGACCATAATATTACGACACTGCAACAAATCGCAATGCATTGCACCACAGTTTCTACTTCGCCCTATACTATCGCAACCATCCATAAAACTTCACCTCCGTTATTTTTTTGCTTTTGCGCATTTTTGTTTTGCCTAGGTCTTGTTATCGATAAGATTTCGTATCTTATTTTCTATCCTATTTTTCCCCGGCAACTTCTTATTATAGTCTCCCGCTTTTCATTTTTCAACCCGTGAATTGCAAAATTCGCGTAAATTTTTTGTTTAGAATTACTGTTTAAGAAAGCCCACGATCAAAACCGTGGGCTGAAAAATAGTTTTCTTCTTTTTTCTTTTATTTTCTCTTGCTTTCTTTAATTTACTCGATTGATCATCTCGCTATGCACCTTTCTTCTCACGAAGACAAAGCAGCATACCTGCATAACAATCGTCAGTCCCCATGATACCGGATAGGAAATAAACAGAATATCCAGTGCACGGTACTGTGGAAATACCACATAAATCCAGAAAATTCGGGTTCCAACGGTTCCGATAATGGAAAGAATCATCGGCACAGTGGAGCGTCCCATTCCACGCAGCGCACCTGGAATCAAATCCATGAGGCCGCATAAAAAGTACGTCAGCGTCGTGTACGAAAGAATTTCCATTCCGCTTTTAATAACCTCTGGCTCGTTATTGTAAACACTTAAAATCTGCGGACCAAAGCCATAGAAAGTGCCTCCCATAACACCTGCAACAATGAGCGATAAGATCACACAGTCAATCAACACACGATCCATACGCTTTGTCTTTCCGACACCATAATTCTGACTGGTAAAGCTCATACATGCCTGTGTAACAGAATTGATGGACGCATACAAAAAGCCGAGCAGATTGTTCGCTGACGTGTAGCCAGCCATGGCAATTGAACCAAACGAATTGACAGAGGACTGTAACAACACATTTGAGAAGTTAATAACTGTACTCTGAATTCCTGCCGGCACACCTACCTGGAAAATCTGCTTTAAATAAACACCCTTAATGGTGAGCTTTGAAAAATGCAGCTGATAGCCCTCATCCGTCGTGTTGCACAGGCAGCGAAGCACCAGCACGCAAGAAATCAACTGTGAAATTACCGTCGCAATCGCAACACCTGCCACATCAAGATGGAATGCAATAACAAGAATCAGATTTAATACGGCATTCACTACACCTGCGATAATCAAAAAAACAAGCGGGCGCTTTGTGTCTCCAACGGCACGCAACACTGCCGCACCATAATTATACAGCATAAAAAATGGCATACCAATAAAATAAATCTTCAAATACAGTGCTGCCATATCAATGACATCAGGTGGTGTCTGCATCAGTTCCAATGCCAGTCGTGAAAATACAATTCCAACCACCATCATAACAACACCACTGATTGCCGCAAACAGGATGGAAGTGTGAACCGTCTCGGACATTTCTTTCATTTTGCGTGACGCGAAAAAACGCGCTGCTAATACATTCGTTCCAAGCGAAATGCCGATGAAAAAGTTCGTAAACGTGCTGATTAACGCACTTGTCGAACCGACGGCTGCAAGCGGCTTGCTGCCACTGAATTGTCCTACTACAATGATATCCACTGCGTTAAACAGCAGCTGTAGAATGCCAGACAACATAAGCGGCAATGAAAAAGCAATTAGCTTATCCATAATCGTGCCGTTTGTCATGTCGATCTCATATTTCTTATTGTTATTCATAAAAGTACTTCTTTCTGTCTTATTGTTTCTGTCTGTTTATTTCGAGCGTATTTTTTGTACTCGATTTTCTTATATTCGATTACTCCCCGATCGTATTTTCTAATCGACCGATTTTCTCGATTTCACAGATTACCGTATCGCCTGTCTTTAAAAACTTCGGTGGGTTAAAACCCATACCGACACCTGCCGGGGTGCCAGTGGCGATCACCGTTCCTGCAAGAAGCGTCATGCCTTCACTCAACTCCTCGATTGCACCGCCAATTGTCTGAATCATAAATCCAGTATTGCTGTTCTGACGAAGTTCACCATTTACAAAGCTTCGAATGCCTAAATTTGCAACATTTCCGATCTCATCCTTTGTCGCAATACATGGACCAATCGAGGTCAGCTTATCGAGACTCTTTCCGAGATACCACTGCTTATGGCGTGTCTGCAAATTGCGCGCACTAAAATCATTGATGATCGTATATCCAAAAATGAAATCTTCTGCATCCTCTGCCTTTACGCCTTTTGCATCCTTACCCAGTACAACGCCAAGCTCCGCCTCATAGTCCAGACTGTCCACTAAGCCCTTGTAGCTTGGAATCGTCTCCTTATCGCCAGCAGCTTCGCTGACACGCTTTGAAAAATAAATGGTATAAGGCTTATCCTTTGTGAATGCTTCTTTTGAGAACGCACTCGCTTCCTTTGCATGCTCAGAATAATTGATTCCAAGACATACAACATCCTGTCTTGGACGCACGATCGGCGCTAAAATTGTAATCTCATTTTCTGTGTATGTCGTCTTACCTTCCTTCTCATTTTCAAGCTGTGCCTTCTGCTCATCGGTAATCGTACAGATAAGCTCTGTCATATCGGCAAATTTCATGCCGTACTCTTCTATTTTATATAAAGAAGGATCTCCTTTTAAGCCTACAAAAAGCTGCTGTTTTCCTTCTAATTTTCCTGTATAAAAACGCATTTTATGCCTTCTTTCTCTCAATACGTAAATGGCATCGAGGCGAATGTGCTTTCCTGAGACAACCGTCTGCTACGCAGCCGGGGACGTTGTAGCAGGCCCGTTGTCAAAATACACTTACGTTGAAAACGTGTGGTGGGGTCTTGCGAAGGGCGTCCCGTGAACACCCAAAAGTCACTTCGCCGAGACGCCTTCGTAGAACTTCCGGGTTGCACTCGTTATCGAATCAACTGCCCCTCAATTCCATCAAAATCAATGGTGCGCACCGTTCCATCCTTCAGAGTGATAGTAACCGGGCCGTATCCTCCACACTTCTTTGTATCGGTATAATGTACCTTTTCGATCGGGAAAATTTCATCCTCGGTGAAATCCTCAAGACTTTCCTTTGTGATAACCTGAGAAATCAGCACATACGGCTGATAGCCATATTTCTTCTCTCTTGCAGTCTTTGCATAGATTACAATCGAATTCTCAGAATCCGGATTGGTTCCAGTGCTCTTGATAATTTCAAGCTCATCCCAGCCATCATAGATCGTCATCGCCATCTGCTTTTCTTTGCCAGTATGATCATGTCCCTTTAAGATGATTGCCTTTGCGCCATCCTTCGTCTTTTCGATGATTTCGGTTCCATTATCTGGGAAACCGTAAGAGCCAAGTGTCAGGCGAATCGGGCAGCTAAATAAGCGAAGCTTGTCCGCACGAATCACACCATACGGAACGGTAAAGTCAGCCAGATTCATTGCCTGTATCCAGTGGCACTCACGTTCCAGATCATAATTAAAGAACTGGCGGCGATACAAAACATCATCTTTCAGGCCATGCCAATAGGTCACATTGCCCTTCTGGGTCTCATTTGCCACTCCATCATAAAGTACATACTGCTGTGCCTCGATATCTGACGAAACTGCTGACTCCCACGGGTACTTTGTGTTGAAGCAAAGCTTGCTGTAATTCCACATGCCATGGTCGTCCTTCTTATTCTTTACGACCTTACCGGTACGAAGAATCGTCTCACCGTTTGCCTGATGATTGGAGAAGCAAAGTGCCGGACCATTCAATGCCGTCACCTTGGTGCCCTTGCTTCCAAGTGTGTCCCATGTACCATTGTTTTCGGTTGCTGTCCAGAATGGATGATCTGCCGGAAGATGCAGACAAAGGAATGCCTTTCCTAACCAGAACGGAGACTCTGCGCAGGAGTAGCCCTGTACGAGCGGTGTAAACTGGCCATAGAATCCAAGCGTTGGAACACCTTTAAATAAGAAGTCATCTCTTGTCATAAACTGAAGCAAGGAACCAGAGGAAATGCGTCTTGCAAGACCCGGATCTGCGGTGCTGTGATGTAACATCATATTTCCATCAAATGCACTCGTTGCGGCATTACGGTAGATGTTGCTTCTGCCCCACATGTTAGTGAAGCCGTCGCGGTCAAAGAAATCCGCATAGGTTTCCATCAGCTTATTGGAATGCTCCTCAAACTTTGCTGCGATATATGGCTGCTTCTCATAGCCGTACCACAAATTCCAAATCGGCGCATATACGTTGAATGCCCAGCAAGAATAGTAATCAAAGGAATGACCATCGCGGTACCAGCCATCGCCTGCATAGTAAGCTAAAATGCTCTGTGCATGATCAAGCATGATCTCCTCGTCGATCTCATAGCCTGCCATATCAAGGAATGCCATATCAAGCATATTAAACAGACGCCAGTTCTGTGGAACGGTGTTGCCATCTGCATAGCCTCTCAAAAACTCAGCGATGACATCCTTTTCTTCCTTGGTGTAGGTATCCCAGATCTCCTCCTTGCACACCCAAAGACAAATGACAAGTGCGCAAGTCTCTACGGTCTGCTGGAATGCTCTGTTGTGATCGCCAGCCATCTCCTGCAGCTCCTCATAGCGACCTACCGATATCGGATCGCCCTTTGTGCATGCGCGAAGTACCTGTGCTTTATAATAATCACGAATCGAATAGCCGCACAGATTCAGCTCTGGATTGTTATGAATTAACGGTGCTGCAATAAAAAAAGAACGTGCTAAGCCCTCAAAATACTCTGCCTTAAATTCCCATATTGCGTCCGCGCTGTGCGGATAGGTAACCTTTGTCTCTTTTCGAGGCATAACAACCGGGTCCTCAAAATGAGCAATGTTTTTGAATACACCCTCTAACAGATATTCGCCTGCCTCAATCCAAGACTGGCGTGTAAGTCCTGTATATGGGCTTACGGTATAATCCAATGTTTTCGGCACAAATGCCATGATTGTTTCCTCCTGTTTTTTGATCTTCAGTGAACTTGTAATATTTCAGAGCCATGCCTCGATTTTGCATAGCTCTGAATCCTTAAATACATACCAAATAAAAAATTCTTACCAGATAAACAATTCTTCTCCGGTCAGCTTCCAGATTGCTTCTATATAATAGTAATCACCGTACACGATCGGGAAGTTGTGCTTCTCATCGCCGTAAGCTGCGGTACAGCGCTCCAGCAGATAGTCTGTCTTTGAATCATAGTTGCAGCTCTTTTCGTCAAGTGCCTTTAACATGCGCACTGCCGCATCCAAATATGCCTGCTTTTTCCACTCCTTTGCCACCTTGGACAGCTCGATCAAACCACACGCTGCCACACCTGCTGCGATATCATCCTCCCAGTCACAGTCTGACGGCTGACGAAAATCGACCGGAATCAATCCACTCTCTGGAATACAGGAAATAAAGTAATCGGCTACCTTCTCTGCGGTGTCCAGATAACGCTCCTTCTTTGTGTGAAGAAAACTCAACGTAAAGCCATACAGTGCCCAGCTCTGACCTCTTGTCCAAGAAGAACCCTTTGCATAGCCCTGTCCTCCGTAGGAACGGTTGATATCACCTGTTACCGGATCAAACTCAACGATATGTCTTGCAGAACCATCCTCGCGGATAAATGCCTTAATCGCGGTATCTGCATGTTTTGTTGCAATGTGATAATATCTCGGATCGCCAGTCTGTTCATATGCCCAATACAGAAGCGGAAGATTCATTGTACAGTCAATGATTGCCCAACCGTTTCTTCTCTTATCGGTATTTCCATTCCATGCAACGATGAAGTTTCCCGCCGGATTAAAACGTCCTGCCAGATTGGAAGCAGCCATTAATGCTCTGTTTTCAGACTTCTTGTCGCCGGTCAGACGATACTTTGCAACGGAGGTCGGCAGCCAACGGAATCCACTGTCGTGATCCATCACCCAGTAATTATTCAGCGCCGCATCCAGCTTTCCCTCGGTCTCCTCTGCATTTTCACGGTAAATTTCTTCACCGGTTGCCTTGTAGAGCTGCCACATCATGCCGCCCCAGAAACCGTTAGTCCACCAGCCAATTTTTTCACCAGAGCAATCATTCCACATGCCATTTTCTGCTATGTACGGAATTTTTCCGCGGTTTCTCTTTGCAACCTCGAGCTCCTTTGTCTTAATTTTCTGCGCAACTTCCTGCGCCCATTTCTGATAATCCATTTTCGCATCCACCTTTCTGTTTTTGCTGAAATCATTGTAGCATACAAGTGTAAAAAATACCATTGGCAAAAATGAATTTTACTGATATCATAGATCTACAAAATAGATCTACAAAATAGGTCTACAAAACAACTCAAAAAACAAATCTACAAAACAAAGAAATGGAGAATTGATTTTCATGGTTAGACAGATTATACATATTGATGAAGAAAAGTGCATTGGCTGCGGTCTGTGCGCGGATGCCTGTCACGAGGGTGCCATTGCAATGGTAAATGGAAAGGCAAAGTTAATGCGCGAGGATTACTGCGATGGATTTGGCGATTGCCTTCCGGCCTGTCCTGCGGATGCAATTTCGTTTGTGACACGCGAAGCTCCGGCTTACGATGCGGCGGCTGTGGAGGCTGCGAAGCTAGAAAAAGCTTCGAAAACAACAAATAAGGCAAAGCCGGTTGCTGCAACCACATCTACAGCCACTTCCTCAACTATCTCTGGGCTGAAATTAACTGGTGCGCCAGTTCACACCGGCTGTCCGGGATCCCGAGTTCAATCTTTTTCACAACAGACTCCAACTCACGCTGGCTGTCCTGGTTCTGCTGCAAAATCCTTGCAGGCTACTCATGCCTGTCCAGGCTCTGCCTTCCGCGATCTGGAAGCTGTCGGCTCCTCTGCCCTGTCTCAGTGGCCGATTCAGATTAAGCTCGTCCCGATAAATACACCTTATTTTAATGGAGCGGATCTTCTCATCGCTGCGGACTGTACCGCTTACTCCTACAGCCGTTTCCATGAAGATTTCATTAAGGGACGCATCACACTGATCGGCTGTCCAAAGCTTGATGAGGGCGATTACAGCGAAAAGCTGGCGGAAATTTTTGCATCGAATGAAATTAAGAGCATTCATCTGGTGCGCATGATGGTTCCGTGCTGCGGCGGATTAGCAAGAGCTGTGGCAAATGCGATTGCTGCCTGTGGCAAGCAAATTCCTTGCACCATCACCACGATTTCCCCGCAAGGCGAGATTATTCGCAAAGAAACACCCTAACGGACTTTGTTCCTTTAACTGCAATCGACTGCCATGCGTTGCTTGGCTATTTCGAACTAGAAAGGATTTCATTACATTATGTCTTGTACCAATACACCATTGCACAATAAATTACTTGGCGCTGTGATCGGCCTTGCCCGCACCTGTGCCAACAATCCCAAAACGGATGACACGGATCGCCTTCTCTTTACCGCGCTTCGCGTATCCGCAAATGCGAACGCAAATGAGCAGACACTCACCGCGATGATTCGCCGTGTGAACGAGGAAAAAGCCATCATCTCCCCGGGCTGTGCGACCTGTGTGGCTCGCTGCGGCAACACGGATAATTACGATATGACGCTTTTATGGAATGCACCAGATGCGATTCGTGATGCAAAGCTTGCAATATTAGAAAATGCACAGGCACTCGCCGAAAAGCTGATGCAAACAAAAAATGAGGAGATTCCCGAAGGAACCATTCCTCGTCTGTATCATGCACTTTTTATGGTAAAGGAAGACTGGGACGCCGAGCCGCTGCGTGAACTTGCAGATTCCATTGCCTCTCTTTAAAGATTTTTGCTACTTTGTTCTGGACAAACGCTTCTTTTGTCAGTATAATAATGCACAGGCAATTTGCCTACTGGTTCGAAACCCTCCCAGTATAAAAAACTAGGCAATATGCGTTCGATCTTCCGAGTCGCTCGATTTGTTTGTTTCATTCGATCGACTCGGATTGTGAGAGCGCTGTTTTCGCTGTAGTTTTTGAGGTGTTCAAAATTCACGCGAAGGCAGCGCTCTTTTTTGCTGCCCTTTCGCGTAAGAGAAAGGAACATACTTATTATGCGAAAAAAAGTAATTATCGACTGTGATCCGGGCATTGACGACAGCCTTGCGATCATGCTGGCCCTCTCTCTTGAGGAGATTGAGGTGCTTGGAATTACGATTGTCTGCGGAAATTCTCCGACCGAGATGGGCGCAGGCAATGCAGCAAAGGTGCTTCGCCAGATGAATCGTCTGGACATACCGATTTTTCTCGGAGAACGCACTACGCTTAAGCGCGACTATGTAAATGCACTTGACACACATGGCGCAGATGGCCTCGGGGAAAGTTTTCTTGACCCGGTAGAAGGCTTTGTACCACAAGAGGATGCCGTATCCTTTATGGAGGAAACCATTCTTCGCACGCATTGCAGCGTCATTGAACTTGCTCCTATGACCAATCTTGCAAAGCTCATTCAGAAAAATCCAGATGCGTTTGCGGCGATTGATGAGCTTGTCTCCATGGGCGGTGCCTTCAAGAGCAATGGAAACTGCTCTCCTGTTGCGGAGTACAACTATTGGGCAGATCCGGATGCCGCAGCCCTCGTCTATGAGACCGCTGCCAAGCAGCATCGCCTAATTCACATGGTTGATCTTGATGTCACAAGACAGATTGTTTTAACGCCAGACCTTATCGCTTATTTAAAGCGTCTCGACGAGAATACTGGCTCTTTTGTGCAGGCAATCACAAAATTTTACCTTGATTTTCACTGGGAATGGGAGCATATGATTGGCTGCGTGATCAATGATCCGCTCGCCGTGGCCTATTTTGCCGATCATTCACTTTGCAGCGGTTTTGACGCTTATACAGCTGTTGAGACAGGTGGCATCAGCATCGGACAAACGGTCATTGATTCCATGAATTTTTATAAAAAAGAGTCCAACAGTGTTGTCATGACGCAGACCGACCCGATTCGTTTCTTTACCTTCTTTTTCTCTGCGTTGCTTCATAAAAAGCCCGAGGAGCTTGATCTTCTCGCAGATATGGTACGCACACCAAAGCAAGTTCGTATAGGAGGTATGGGAAATGGAAAATAAGAAAAAAAGAACACTTGGCACTTATCAGATTTGCCTGATCGCACTGGCGATCGTAATCAATGTCGTTGGCGGACAGATCGCACTAGCACTTCGCCTTCCTATTTATTTAGACAGCATCGGAACCATTATGATCGGTGCCGTGCTCGGTCCATGGTGTGGTCTGATTCCGGGACTGCTTGGCGGTCTGATTATGGCATTCACAGGCGATATTTATTCGCTTTACTTTGCACCGGTCGGCATGATCGTTGGTTTCATGAGCGGTCTTGCACACACTGGACTTTCCGGTCTGAAAAAATCAGATGGTACATCCGTTGGAAATAAAATTTCCCGTGTTCTGTCACTTGGACATATAAATGGCGGCAAAGATATTGCCGTTATGATCGGACGTGCATTTGTGATTTCCCTTCCGGGAACTGTGGTCAGCGCACTGATCTGCACCATTTTGTTTGGAGGCGTAACCTCCTCCGGCTCCGCTGTTTTGGTTCAGTTTTTGGCCGCAAAGACACCGCTTGGCATGACCGCAAGCATCGTTGTTGTTCAGTTTCTGACAGATTTTTGCGACCGCGTTGCGAGCCTTGCACTCGTCATGGCGATGCTTCGCGTGCTGCCTGTTTCCATGAAACAGCGCATTGTCGCGAACTAACAAAACAATCAATTTAAACTATTCATTTAAACTATTCATTCAACTAAATTTAACTATTTTTATCGGGGTCAAAAGAGACGAGATCTTTTGACCCTGTTTTCTGGAAGGAGATTTGCAATTTATGGGAATTCCTGTTGAACGTTACAGCCAAATTACAGACAAAAATAACCGCGAAATCTGTCTGCTTCGCGCATTTCCCTGTGCTTGGGGGCAATGTGCGTTTTGCGATTACATTGAGGACAATGGACGCGATGAGGCTGCCATGATTTCATTAAATAAAAATGTTCTTGATCAGGTGACTGGCGAGTTTGGTGTTTTAGAGGTCATCAATTCCGGCAGCTGCTTTGAACTTCCGAAGCAGACACTTGACGATATCGCCGCTGTCATTGATAAAACAAACATCCGCAAGCTCTTTTTTGAGGCTCATTGGATGTATCGAAAGCACCTTGCCGCAATGCGCGAGCGCATGCCGGTCCCGATCGTTTTTAAGATTGGTGTTGAGACTTTCGACAATGATTTTCGTCAGCGTGTGTTAAATAAACACGCAGATTTTCAGACACCTGAAGAGGTTGCTGAATATTTTGATTCGCCCTGTCTGATGGTCGGCATTCAGGGACAGACAAAAGAAATGATCGCGCATGACATTGACTGCCTAAAGCGCTATTTTAAATTGGGCACGGTAAACGTATACAACAACAATACCACGCCGATCAAGCGTGATGAAGCGCTTGTTCGCTGGTTTATGAAGGAGTATCGCTGGCTGCTCGATGACCCGGCTGTCGAAGTGTTGTATGACATTACAGATTTCGGTGTTGGGTGATTGATTTTTCCCGTTTCCTCTGTTACACTTTTGTTGATACTGTCAATTATTGTCAAAAGGAAGGAAACGGGGATACTTTTTTATTTATGAGGAGTTACTTAAAATAACAGTTCACAAGACGCCCATTCGCGAATTTTATTATTGACTTCTCTCACAAAAAATATTAAAATGTCAGAAGTGATCAACGGTGACCGCAGTTTTGTTGGCCACCGTTTTTCTATGCAAAAAAATCTGCCTTAGTTGGGCATATTGGAAAGGATCAGGATTTGCTTTATGAAAAAAATATGGATTACAGGTGCCGAAGGTCATGTCGGTACTGCTTTACTTGACCTGTTAGCGGGTGTACGCTATCAGCTGCTTCCAACCGATATCTCGGAAGTGGACATCACAAAAATCAATGAGGTCACACAATTTGTTCACGTCAACCGCCCGGATGTCATCATCAACTGCGCCGGTATGACTGATGTAACCGAGTGCGAAAACAACATTGACGAGGCATACCGCGTAAATGCGATCGGTATCCGCAATGTGGCGCTTGCCGCAAATGAGATTAACGCAAAGGTCATTCAAATCTCAACGGACGATGTCTTTGACAAGGAATCCCGAATGCCATACAACGAGTTTGATGAAACGCATCCAAAGAGCATGTATGGAAAATCAAAAATGGCTGGCGAGCGCATTCTGACACAGCTGTTAAACCGTTTTGTCATTATCCGAAGCTCCTGGATCTACGGCATCGGCCGCGATTTTGTCCATGAAGTTTTAAAAAATGCAGCTTCCGGCATCGACATGGATGTGCCAAGCAACCAGTTTGCCGCTCCTACCAGTGCATCCGAACTGGCGAAGGTGATCTGTTATTTCATTGACAATGAGGAATACGGTCTGTATCATATCGTGTGCCCGGGCAGCTGCAGCCGCTATGAATTTGCGCAGACGATTCTCGAATATACACATCAGACTGGACGCATCACGATTCGCCCGGTCGACGTCGAGAACGATGTACGTCCGACCTACTCCGTTTTGGACAATATGATGCTTCGCCTTACCGGAATTGAGGAACCGAAGGAGTGGAAGACGGCACTAAAAGAATATTTTGACGAGACTGGAGGACGAATTTAATGGAAAAAGGAAAAGAGAAAAGAAAAGAGACAGAAAAGAAGAAAATCGGTCTTTCCACACAAATCTTTATTGCGCTGATCGCCGGCGCACTGCTTGGTGTGATCATTCACTATTTTATCCCGGCAAGCTATGTGCGTGACACGGTTGTCGTGGAAGGAATCTTTTACGTTGTCGGCCAAGGCTTTATCCGCTTGATGCAGATGCTTGTCGTTCCGCTTGTCTTCTGCTCACTAATCTGCGGCAGTATGTCAATCGGTGACTCAAAGACGCTCGGTCGCGTCGGTGTGAAGACCATCTGTTTTTATCTGCTGACAACTGCACTTGCTGTATGCCTCGCACTCGGCGTTGCAATGGTAATCAATCCGGGACTTGGACTTGATATGGATGCCGTGCAGACGGCTGAAGTAACAGCATCAGATTCCACTACCAGTCTTACGGAGACGATTTTAAACATCATCCCGAAAAACCCAGCTGCGTCCCTTGCAAATGGCGACATGCTTCCGATCATTGTCTTTGCGCTGTTTGTCGGTATTATGCTCGCAAAGCTCGGTACAAAAGCTTCGACCGTATCGAACTTCTTCAGCCAGTTCAATGATGTCATGATGGAAATGACAATGACCATCATGAAAATCGCACCAGTCGGTGTCTTCTGCCTGATTGCCCGCACCTTCGCAAACGTTGGTTTCTCCGCGTTCGCGCCGATGCTTAAATACATGGGAAGTGTAATTTTAGCGCTTGGTCTTCAGTGCTTTGGTGTCTACCAGATTTTGTTGTTTCTCTTCACGCGACTCAATCCGCTTAAGTTTATCAAGAAATATCTTCCGGTTATGGGCTTTGCCTTCTCCACGGCAACCTCTAACGCAACGATTCCGATGTCCATCGACACACTCCACAAAAAGATGGGGGTCTCCAAGCAGATCTCTTCCTTTACGATTCCGCTTGGTGCTACAATTAACATGGACGGAACCTCAATCATGCAGGGTGTAGCCGTTATCTTTATCGCGCAGGCTTACGGCATCGCGCTGACTCCGGCAAACCTCGTTACTGTTGTCGCCACTGCTACGCTCGCGTCAGTCGGTACCGCCGGTGTTCCGAGTGTCGGCCTTGTCACGCTCGCAATGGTTTTAAATTCCGTTGGTCTGCCAACAGAAGGTATTGCACTCATCATGGGTATCGACCGTATCCTCGATATGATTCGTACTGCAGTCAATGTTACCGGTGATGCGATCTGCACCACAATTGTCAGCTATCAGGAAAAGGCACTTGATAAAGAAGTGTTTAACCGAGAGTGAACTACTCGGTCATTGAATGGCCGAGCATCCAAAGTTTCCCTTGAATGCCGG